>JAUVZH010000168.1 GCA_030602675.1 Candidatus Heimdallarchaeota archaeon
GTTAAAATTTGGATGCTCAAATCATCATATCACGTGAGGATAATACTGACTTCCTCTCCATTGGCTTCATACAAACTGATACTTCATTAGTAAGTGCTTTAGGTGGTGCTTTAGCTAATTTTGCAGAAGAAATTGGTTTAGCAGGTGATCGAGCATCTGGAGAAAAATCAGAAACAAAAAAAGATGCGATTAATTTCTCTAGGTTTCAAAACGGCATACTTGTATCTAAAATCGTTCCAGTAAAGGAACATAATCCAATTATATTAATTGCTATCAAAGGTTTTGATGGAGAAGATCGAGAATTAGATTTCGTAGTTGATTATGCTTCTGAATTGGCCAAACAAATTGTTACGAAATTTGAAGCTGAGTATTCAAGTATAGGAATTGTTCCTAGAATCGATGATTCTTTTGACATTGTATCAAATGTTGCTCATCAAATGTATCGTAAATCAAGTGATAAAGTAAGATTTTTCACTAAATCCTTGAAATCTAAAATAACCTCTCTTTTAGATGATTTATGGGTTAATCAAATTGAATTCGAACCATGGACTCGTGATCAAGCACCAAAGAAAATATCAACAATGTCTCAATCTGAGGTGCAAAAGGAGTTAGCTAAATATTTCTATATTCAAGGTATGAAGATGGATAGTTTCTTCCCATTAGTTTTTTCATCATCAAGCAATCCTCTTGGTGAGCTTACTAAATTAATTGAGCATTTCCTTAATAAAAAAGTAACAATAGCTAGAAAGGAAATTGTAAACGAAATTACAAAAATCTATACTCAACTAAAGGATTCTTCACGTGCACTTTCTAAAAGAGGAACAATAGAAATTCCGGAGGTTGAACTCATAAATGAGAGTTTTATCTTCGAAAAAGTTCTTGTTACAAAAATTAATAATCTTGAGAAAGCATCAGCTGAATTAATTAGCTCTACTAATAAAGAACTGTATAAAAAATTGTTTAGGAAATATCCACTAAAGTTTGTGGCTATGTCAAAAGATGTTGTTTTTGATAAATCTGAGCTAGATGGAATTGTTACAAAGGTTCTAGATAATATAATAAAAACTGAAATATCAGATCGGACCTGGGTAACTGAAAAAATAGCTTCTATTTTACGACAAGTCATTTCCAAATACACCCCAAATGATGTAATGAGGAAGAAAACACAAATACTTGAGAAGGTCAATTCTGAATTTATTGGCTCATTGAAAAAAGAACATCCATTTATTTTGTTAGCTGATCCAAAACTATCACAATTAGCTAGTTATGTTAAAACTGAAGCTGCAAATTCATTAGAGCGATTCAAAACAACATTAGATGAAGCTGTAATTTTATATAATGTAATTGGAGAGATTCACTCATCTCTTTCAAACGAAAGATCACCATCAACACAGGATTTGATGATTCTCTATTTCTTACAATCAGTAATTCAACCATATCAATTCCGAGAAGTTCCAGGTATAGTTTACTCATTAATAACAGAATGTTTGGAAAAAACTGCTTATGGTAAACGAGATAAACCTGCAACAATAATTCAAAATAATATATCAAAATTTGAAAGGAAATTAGACTTTCAATTGATACCCGAAACTAAGAGCTTAGTATTAAGAAGAATTTCAAGAGCTAAACCAACACAACAACGTTTTGAAACATTTGAAAACCTGTCGTATTTCTTCAAATCTTTCAGAGCTTCATTAGAACTAACAATTGCAAGAATCTTGCAGACTATCTTTGGACCTGAGAAATTACCAAATATACCTTCTGTGATAACAAACATTCGTAACGAGTTAGCTAGTGATTTACAAAGTGTATATGTTATAACTCAATTAATTGGAAGAATCACTAAAAGACCACATGCTCGAGAGCTTTACTCAGATGATAATTCAAAATTTCTAGAGAAGAACACAAAATTTAAACACATATCTCCATCACCTTTAGAACTTGCTCGAATAGGTTACAATACTGGTTGGATTAAACCAACTGAAAAGAAGAAAGAACCCAAAATTCCCGACATTCAATTAAATGCATTAAAAGTCAAAATTCCTTCATTAAAACTTGAAGGTAAACTTTCAACATTACTTGAAAAACCAATTGTTCTAGAAAAGCTATGGGTAAATTATTCCTTATTAGCTTTAGATAAGCGTCAAAAAGAGTTGAAAGTTTTAATATCCAAATATGAAAAGCAAGCTAAGGTTTCCGCTGGACAAATTAGTGGAAAGAAGAAGTACGGTTTAATAATTAAACGCCTAAAAGAATCTAACAGATGGTTAAGTAACATTATTTCTGGAGGGGGGTTTATGCGAAAGCTCTTCTCAGGAGGAAAAGAACTTACTCAAATTTTCCAAGATATTTCGAAAAACATATACCCAACCTTTAAAGAACATCCAGAGACCTTTCAAAATGAGATTACCTTAAAAAATAGATCACTAAATGCTTCAATTCCAATTGATGGTGATTTTCAAGAACTAATGATGATTTATGCATCTCTTTGGGTTGCTGATTCTAAATATATTGAAAACATTGCTGATGAGCTATTTTGGGATGGTATCCTAAAATCGAATGTTACTAATCAATATAGTTCTCTACTAGATAAAAAGATAAATCAAAACTTAAAAATTTCATACAAAAAAGACTCTATAAAGGACCAGAAAGCAGTAATTCGTAATGCTATTGTAGAAGAAGTAGTTCCAGCATTTAACAAAATCGTTAGAACAACAATGGCAAGTTCATTCAATGTGCTAAAAGATGATCGAATTGTGAGTTTTGATGAAAGAACAAATGATTGGTATATATCTTTGGGTACTGTGAATATCCCTATTAAATCAATGAAACACATTTTCAGTACAATAGAAAATGTGAGCTTTGTTAAAAGTAGAAATAATTTAACAGAAGCTAGACTTTTATTGAACAAATATTATTCACTTAAACGCTCTAAAGAATCTCAAACCCTTGAAGAATTCATTCGTAAAGCAGCTTACAATCATTTGAATAAGAGCGAAGTAAAAGCACTAGAATTTTTCAGTGAACTAAATGAGAAATATATTGGAAAATCTGCTGCTGATACATTTTATTCAAATATCAGATCGTTAGCTCAGATATTTATAACACCAGTAGAATAAAAAAAGAGAGTAAAAAACTCTCTAAGATTTACTTTTTCTTATTTCATTCCATTTATCAAGAGCATATGCTCCCCAAGCTGCTCTTTTTGGTGTTGGAAAGCTTGGAATATTGTTCTCACGTAGAATCTTAATGGCATTTTCTACTTTCTTTCCAGCAAGTAAACAGCCAATTATAGCAGTGTTATGCTCTTCATTAGCGATTTTTACCATAAGTTTAGCTACACCATCTATATCTGCATCTCCTGGTGGAACCATAACAACAATGATGGTGTCAAATTCATCAGAATGAGCTAATGCTCTAAGAGCTAATTCATATCTTTCGGGATTTGCATCACCTAGTAAATCAAAAGGATTTTCTCGAGGACAAGCTTCGGGAAGGT
Source organism: Candidatus Heimdallarchaeota archaeon (assembly GCA_030602675.1). Lineage (GTDB taxonomy): Archaea > Asgardarchaeota > Heimdallarchaeia > JABLTI01 > JABLTI01 > JABLTI01. The sequence goes on from JAUVZH010000168.1 coordinate 3,500, forward strand.
CCTTTAATTGTTCACGTAATTTATCTGATGGTTGATTTAATTCGAGATTTAAGAAATCTAAATTATCAGAAATTAATACTCCTGGTCCACCTGAATTGGTGACAATTGCTACTCTTTTTCCTCCTCGATCTAGATATGTAGATAAAACAGCATATGTATCAAAAGCTTCATCCAATGATTCAACCCAAATTGCTCCTGTTTGTTTAGCAACCGCTTCGTAAATTTTTGGATCTCCGCCTAATGATGCTGTGTGGGTCATTGCTGCCTTGTTACCAATCGCAGTTCTTCCACCTTTCAAAAAAATCACCGGTTTATGTTTAGTAGCTTCAGTTAAAGATTCAACCAATTTCCTTCCATGTGTTGCGCCTTCTAAATAGAGAAACAAAACTTTTGTTGGAGAATCCTCTTCTTTTGCCAAATAATTTAGCAATTCCGCTTCTTCTACATCAGATGCATTTCCAAATGAAATCCACTTATCTATCCCTAGCCCTTCATAAGTAGCTCGAAGCATCATGGAACCTGCCAAAGCTCCACTTTGTGAAATTATTGTAAGACCACCAGGAATGTAGGTATTTTCCATTGCAGCAATCATATTTGTGTGTGTAGAAACAATTCCCGCACAATTAGGTCCTATAACTCTTATATCATGCTCTCTTGAAACTCGAATTAACTCCTCTTCTAATTCCCTATTGCCTACTTCTGCGAAACCACCGCTAAGAACAATTGCATGATGAACATTTCTTTTCGCGCACTTTTCTAGTTCTGCTGGTACAAACCGGGCAGGTATAGCTATAACTGCCAATTCTGGGTCTTTAGGTAAAGATTCGATGTTAGGATAACATTTGTGACCAAAGACACTATCGCGTTTTAAATTAGTAAAATACAAATCACCTTTGAATTTGCCTTCAAGAAGGTGTTTTGCTAGCATTCCACCAATAGAACCAGCTCTTTCTGAAGCACCAATTAGCACCAAACTTTTAGGATTAAATAATGGTCTTAAATCTGTAGTAGGCAATTTACATTCTCCTAATTTTTCTTGTTGTATTTTTTCTTGTTTCTTTATAATAATTATGATGAGAAGCAACCAAATGATTTAATGAACTTCTCTACTCGAGAAGCTCATGGAAATTTCTTGCGAAAGCTTCTATTAAATCACATGTTCTTTCAATATCTTTCAATTCTAGTAGACTTATCGGACTATGGATATATCTACATGGAACTGATACAACTGCTGATCGTACTCCAGAGCGAGTTGTAGCTATTCTACCAGCATCAGTTCCTCCGTAAGCTGGTTTCTTATACTGCCAAGGAATTTTAAGACCATCTGCTAGTTCTTTCAATTTCTCTAACATTTGTTGGTCTACAACTAAAGATCTATCAGCAATTGTCAGTGCTGGACCATCATCAAGTCTACAGGGACAATCCTTTCCTGCAACTCCAGGTGTATCTGCTGCTGTAGTATTTTCCAATGCTATTGCCATATCCGGTTTAATAGCATATGCTGCAGTAGTTGCTCCCCTGCCACCAACCTCTTCAGCTGAAGCAAAATTAAACACAATTGTTCCTACTGGCTTTTCTTTTGATAGTCTTCTTAGTGTTTCTAATAAAACAACGCATCCTGTTCTATCATCAAAAGCTTTTCCAAGAACTCTTCCACCTGTCAATTCTCTAAATTCTCCATTAAGAGTTCCAGTTGTACCTATTTCTATACCTAGCAAGTTAACTTCTTCTTTTGATGCTGCCCCTATATCAATAGCAAGCTCATCAGCTATAGGGATTTTCATTTCACCACCTGGAGTCAAATGTGGTGGTTTAATGCCAATCACGCCATAAACTGGTGATTTTGATTCATCATCTGGTATAAAGATAACAGTTTGACCAGGGAAGATTAAATCTACAAAACCACCCAATTTAGCAAAATAGATAAATCCATCAGCTGTGATGTGACGAACCATTAATCCAATTTCATCTGTATGGGCATCTAGCATTAAAATCGGTCCATCTTTTTTCGTACCTTTTAATGTAACAATTAGGTTGCCAAGAGTGTCAATTTTGACCTCATCAGCTATAGCTCCAATTTTCTCCTTAATCATCTTCACAACTCTACTCTCTCGAGAAGGAACACCTACTACTTGGGATAAATCTCGAAGATCATTTTTCAATTGTTCTAGCAAAAATAGTCACCTTTCTTAAAAGACAAAAACATTTGAACTTAAATATTTGTTAAATTTTAAAAATAAAAAGAGGAAAACAAAGAATGTTTCCGGTTGTTTAGAAATATTATTTCCTTCTTCTAGCAATAGCAACAATTGTGCCAACGACAATTAATCCGCCAATAATAGAAGCATAATAGAGAGGTACACTTTCTGTGAAGTATTCTTCATTAACACCGATTATTGGGTCATGAACTAGTTTACTTTCATTTCCATAGTTAGGATAAGTTAACCAGAGATGTCCAAGACCTTCTACATTTCCTGAATCTCCAGTTGGGGGAGCAGTTATTAAGTCATCAAAGTAAGCAGTACCAACATCAACTGTCTCAACGTAAGTATCATTTTCATCGAAAACATTGGCAGTTTGAGTCCATTCATAAAAAGCAACGACATTGCCATCAGATTCTTCGCTTTCAAAGTTCATGCGTCTTAGTAAGGTACCATTTTCTAGAGCAGTACCATTTGTTAGTCTCATGGTGTGTCGTTTTTGTACTTCATCAA
>JAUVZH010000162.1 GCA_030602675.1 Candidatus Heimdallarchaeota archaeon
TGCTTCCCCTTTTCGTAAAGGTAAAGTAAATGTTCATACTGAATATTGCCATAACTTACAATATCGCTAACTATTATTGCTTCATAATTTCCAAGCTTATATGACTTCTTTTCTACAGCTGAAACAATTGAAGGAAGATAATATTCAATTTTAAGAATATTAAACAAATACTTCAATAGAATCGTGCAGAATGGATCATAATCAAGTGCTTTTCTTAACACTGCTTCAGCTTCTGTTGGATTATAGTTGTTCTCGACTAAAATTATTGATAGATTTAGTGATGCTTTGGTATTTGATGGATCAATATCTAAAGTAGTTCTGTAAGCGTTTTCAGCTTCTGTATAATTTTCCAATTTATGATATGTTGTTCCTAGATTTAACCAAGCTATAGGATCTCGGGGTTCAAGTTGAATTAATTCATTATAAGCTTCTTTAGCACCGATCAAATCATTTTGCTGAGTTAAAATAATTGCTAAATTGAACCAAGCGTTTATTGCACTAGGATTTATTTTAAGTGCCTGTCGATAGTTTTTTTCAGCTTCTTTAAACTCACCTTTGTCTCCCATTGTTATTGCTAGTTCAAACCAAATTATTGGATTTTGTTTATCAAGCTGTAGAGCTTCTCTAAATGACTCTTCTGCTTCAGCTAATTTATTTTTCAATCTCAAAGTAATTCCAAGTTCTATCCAAGAATCAACATCTTGTGGATTTTCTTTTACTCGAGTTCTATATAGCTCTTCATCGTTTTTACTCATACATTTTACAATCCAATGACAAATACCTAAGAGATGATTACCTCTCGAATCTTTATAACTTATTTTATTTACAATTCACAAAGCGAAAAAGTTAACTTTCAAATATTTTAAGTATATCAGAATTTTTCCGAAATGTTTTTCATAAATGTTTACAAAATGCAAATGAAAATGGCTGATATTACAAACTCTACAATCACTATAATTCCAGAACCAGTCGAATTAAAAAGAATTATCGGATATTTCGAGATTACAAAAGAAACTAAGCTTTTTGTTGAAGAGAAACTAAAGAAAGTAGGAGAGTACTTCCAACAATTAGTACAACCAGCTTTGGGTTGGAAAATTCCAATTAGCACTAAACGAGTAAAAACAAATTATATTGAACTTTTGATTTGCGAAGAAGATCAAGAATTGGATGAAGAAGGGTATATTCTTAGTTCTACAAAAAATGGAATAAGAATTGAAGGAAACACTCCAAAAGGTGCTTTTTATGGTTTGCAAACACTTAGACAATTACTACCTATAGAGATTGAAGAGAAGAGTCAGATTCAAAATATCGAATGGGTAATTCCTCGTGTTTCCATCAAAGATTATCCAAGATTTGAGTGGCGAGGATTCATGTTAGATGAAGCTCGGCATTTTATGGGGTCAGAAGTTGTTAAGAAATATTTAGATTTGATGGCTTTACAGAAATTGAATATATTTCATTGGCATTTAGTTGATGATCAAGGTTGGCGAATTGAAATCGAAAATTACCCAAAGCTTACAAAAGTTGGTTCTAAACGTGAGTTAAAAACAAAACGTGGTGAAATAGCTAATACTGATGATCCTAATATCTATGGAGGATTTTACAAAAAGTCAGAGATACAAGAAATCATTCAATATGCAAAAGATCGTTTTATAGAAATCATTCCTGAAATTGAAATGCCAGGACATTCATCTGCTGCTTTAGCAGCTTACCCTGAATTAAGTTGTGCAGGAGGATCATTTGAAGTTCCTACCAGATGGGGAATTTTTGCTGATACTTATTGTCCTGGGAATGATGAAGTTTATGAATTTTTGAAAAACGTTCTTGATGAGATCATAGAGCTCTTTCCCTCTAAAATCATTCATATTGGTGGCGATGAAGTTCCTAAAATTCGCTGGCGTTCTTGCTCTAAGTGTAAGGAAAAGATGAAAAAGGAAAATATTTCGAAGGTTAAGGATTTACAAGTTCTTCTCACAAATTACTTTGCTATATATCTCGAGTCAAAAGGAAGAAGATTAATGGGTTGGAATCAAATTCTAGATGAAAACTTAGTAAAGAATGCTATTTCTCAATACTGGTTTGGAAAACAAAGGGAAACAATCAGTCATATAAAACAAGGCAGAGATACTATTATAACAAAATACTTGTGGACTTACTTGGACCATCCATACAAAATACTTTCTCTTAAGAAAGCCTATAGGTTTGAACCAATTTTTCCAAAATTAGGTAAAAAGTATCACTCTCATATTATTGGAATTGAAGCACCACTTTGGACAGAACGAATCCCCAACGAAGAAAGATTAGATTGGCAAGCATTCCCTAGATTAACAGCTTATGCTGAAATTGGTTGGACACCTAAAGATAAGAAAGACTACAAATCTTTTAGGAATAGATTAGAAACATTCCTAAAAAGACTAGATATTCTTGGCATAAACTATGCAACAATCAAAGAAGCAGAATGAAATTCTAATAATTCAAATCTATTCTTTTTGCTTCCTTTAAAACGTAGAGAGCATCTATTGTAACGAATTCATTCATTAGTCGTTTATTTACACTGCCCCAATTTGCTGGAGAAAAATGGCTTTTATCAATGTTGTTTGGCTGGAAATATTTTGATTCAGTAGGGAAACCACCATCAGGTAATCTTTTGGATTCAAGGATATCAATTGCTTCAATACAACGTGAATCAGTGATTTTATTGGTTTCTGCAAGAACCTTTAATGCCATCAATATGTCATAATGCCAAAAGGGAGGATAATGTAATTTTAACCACTCGTTTTTAATTATCTCATTATCAGATAATCTTCTAAAGAGCTTTCTTTTGAGAAAAAGTTCTGCACATTTATCTACAGCGATTTTAACCCTACTATCATTAAAAATTTCATTATACAAGTTTAATGCTCGTAAAGGAATAAGACTTTCGTGATAAGAGGACCTAATCACTTCAGGTTTCTTATCACAATTCCAGCCACCATCATCCCACTGATGGTCGACTAATCTACTAACAATATTCTTTACTCTTCTATCATAAATCTTGAGCTTTAAAATAGAGTAAAGGCCGTTTCCATCTTGAGATGCGCAAAATCTCTTTCGATCGTCAATTATTGGAAATTTTTTCCACCTTTCACTACCTAATAGCCACTCTAATTCACTATCTCTGCTTGGAATTAAAGATGAATCACCAGGTGGATAACAAATGTCAGCGAGGGATGCTAATATCCAATGAGCACCCTGCCATTTTGTATAAGCGTGATATTTACTTTGCTCACCCTCTTTTGGCAGATAAGAAAATAATGAAGAAATTATTGTTGATGTTTCTTTGATGTTTTTTGTTAAACGAATAACTTCTTCTGTTTCATATTTGTAATTTAATAATTGAATATAGGTTTTCAACTTTATAGCAGGTTCTTTAGATGATAGAAGTTTTTCAATGATATTATCATGAGTCAAAGCAATCACTAACAGTTTAATCTCAAATATGAATATTACTTTTTTGAGTAAGAAGTTTCTAGCAATTAAAAAAGCTAATTGGACGAAGAATGAAATTTATCCTTAAGTTTGCTGATTTTTTCTGATTCTTTTTCTCTTTTCAAAGTTTTTAATTTTTCAATTGCTTGATCAAAAACCCATCCTTGTAAAGCACGATGTTCAGGATCTTCATTTAGCAAGGTTTCGAAGTAACCTACTGGATCTGATAATTTCACTACTTTTGTATTATCTTTGTATAGAAATTCATCTTCAAAAATTACTGGAGTACCCAAGAACGAAAAGAATAGGTTAGGAATGCTTTCATGCTCATAAAGACAGTCATTTTCGTAGTAGAGATGTCCATCAACTATCTGAATAACGTTAATAGCAAATTCTGTATGATACCAATTCCATAGATACAAACCTGTATGTTTTTTCCACTCAGATCTGTTCGGTCCTTGTTCCTTAGTTATTCTACCAAGATAATTGAAATACGATAGGCCATATGTTTTGGAGAAGTACTTAAAACCCTTGGGGTTTTCATTCCTTTCAAGTTCAAAAATTAACCCATCAGTATTTTCTCTAGAGAATGCTAATTCATTATGAGAGACTAAACGCTCCTTTACTTTTCCTCCATCTATATACAATCCTTGAGCATCAGCATTTATCTTTAAAGTGCCTTCTTTTCCAGAGTAGACTCCAACCAGACGATCTAGCAATATTACTTTGATATCTTTCTGAGGTGAATTCGTATATGGATAACTAGTAGAATCAGGAGATATTCCTTTGTATTTGAAAACTAATTCTAAAATCTTTTGCGGAAGCTCCTTTATGTATCTCAAATTATATTCCTGATTTGTAAATGCAGCAATACCGAAATTATGTTCTGGTGACCAATACATTTCGGAAATAAATCCATAGCCACCACCATTGTGACTGTAAAATTTCGTTCCGAACTTCTCCATTTCTTCTGTTCCTAAACCATAATAATAATTCTTGTTTGATGTCCTCATTTCCTCGACGTAGTCTTTCTTTAGAATCTCTTTACCATTTACTTTTCCAAGATTTAGAAGGAATTGCACCAATTTCGCTTGATCTTTTATCGAAAGATGTGCTACTCCACAACCATATCCTCGAGGTTCAATAGGTATTGCTTTGTAATCATTAAGATATCCTTTTGCAGAGTTCTCCATTTTGGATATTACCTTTGTATCGTAGTTAAAAGTAATTCCAAGTGGATTACCAAGTACTTCTTGAATATATTCTGGATAGGATTTCCCCATAATTAACTCGAGAGCATATGCAACTAAATCCATACCTGCGTTTGAATATGAAAATCCCTCTCCTACAGGAAATTTCATCCAGGAATCATTTATGCTTGTTATGTGCTCTTCGAATGTACAATCATCATAATTAAACACCCCACCTAATCGTGCTTCTCTTACAAGACCAGAGCTATGTGTTAGTAAATGCTTGAATGTGATTTTCTTAAACTGATCTTTACCAAATCGACTATTAACTTTGAAATCGGGATAGTACTTGAGTAATGGATCGTCTAATTTGACAAGTCCCTTTTGAGCTGCCAATTGAAAAGCAAGAGCTGTAACAGTTTTACTAGTAGATTGCAATGAAAACAATGTGTCCTCATCTATTTTCTTAATCTCATCTTTATCAGTAAAACCGAAACAATCCATCTAGATTATTTCTTTTTTCGAAACTAATGCTATTGCTAATCCGTGAATGTTATCCTTCTTCATTTCTTTTGGAATTTCTTTCTTTAATTCAGATCGATTAGTCTCTTTTAGATAATTAATGATTTCTTTCACAAGTTTACCCACCTAGAATTCAATTATTCTTGGAATTCTTTTTGAATTCTCAATAGATGATTTGGCATCTGCTAGGATTGGTGCACTGCCATCAAATCCAGTTTTCTTAATGAAATCATCCAGAAATGCCATCATCTCTTCTGGATTTTGTGCAGCAATTTTATCAAAAGTATCTAAGCCTGCCTCAAAATACAAACAAGCTCTTTTTTTCATATGACCAGGACATCGAGCAAGATTAGCAATTTTAACGAATTTTAATATCGCTTCTATTGGAACTTTTGAACTCTCAGCTAATACTTCTCTATCCTTCTTAGTTTTTCCTACATTAAGTATTTGACTTGCAGTTTTTATTCCTATCTTTGCAAAGCTCTCTGTGTGTTCTTGGGATACAGTCATAAAGTTTTTCAGTTTGAATTTTTCTAGTTGAATCATTTGCATTATTTGATTACAAGCATATGATAATAGCTCATTTTCTAAGAAACGATAATACTCGCGAATACCAAATAATTCAAAATAAGCGTTTATTTTATTGCTCTTACTCCAATCAACGAAATCTTGAAGATCCTTAATTGTTAATTCTCCAATTGATTTTCTTATTTTGGTATCAACCAAATATTGTTCGAATCTCTTAACTCGATTAATATAGGAATTTATTGTGTCTGTAGGTTTTTTCTTCTCTTTCATATAATTAAAAAATCCTGTTTCATCCAATTCAATCACACTCACTATTTTCTTTCTTCCGCTTTCTTGACAACTTCCCTAGGGAGATGTATAGCAAATAAGCATTTTGAATCACCATCCAATATGGTTTCAACAACATCAACATTAATTGGTTGATCCAAAATTACATCCCATTGGTTCTTATAGTATCCTGCACTGCATTTGCAGAATTTAGATGGAACTTTGGTTTCGCCTGTTTTTAATGCTTCCCGCACCCAGGAACAGTGACAATAATAGTATTTCTTCATATTCTCATCAGTTTCATTTAGGAATTGCTTTGTCATGTATGGAATTTTCTCAGCATATACAATATTTCCTTTTCTCACTCCACC
>JAUVZH010000292.1 GCA_030602675.1 Candidatus Heimdallarchaeota archaeon
CAAAACAGTAGCATCTACTATTTGTCAGAAAACTGGTGCTTTGTTATCAGTTATTAAGAATCATCAAGGCAAATCTGAAGAAGCTGGTAAAGAGCTGTTTGAGCATTTGAAAGCTATCAATAGCTAATTTCTCCTTTTTTCTTATTATCTAATACAGAAATACCTAAAATATTTAAAGGGAATTTGATATTATATGACCATAAAATAAGTTAATATTGATAATTGTAACAGGAAGAATAATAATGACAGGAATTTGGTTAATTGGTGCTTATGGAGCAGTATCTACTACTACTTTGGTTGGCATAGCAGCTATCAAAGCAGGTGTGGCACCTAGAGTACAAGCAGGAATAGTCACAGAAGCTCCAGAATGTGACCCAATAAGAAGTAAATTTCCATTGGAAAAAATGGTAATGGGTGGAAGCGAAGTAAGGTTTCTAGACAGAAATGGTTTCCAAGCTTCTGAAAAAATTTGGGAGGAAAACTATCATTTTAGAAGGAAATATTTAGATGCAGGAAAAAATGAACTTCAAAAATTTAGAGCTAAAAAGGGTACTGCAATTAATTGCGGACCTGGTGTTGATGCTTTAGGCACTCTCGAGACTTTAGAAGGTGAGGGATTAACTTTATCTGAGATTATAGGCAAATTGATGAAAGATTATGAATCCTTCAAGAACAAAACTGGTGAAGCTGTTGTTATTAATGCTGCGTCTACAGAACCTCATATAACTCTCACTGAAGAGCATAATACACTTGATGGATTTGAAGGATTAATAGATGAGAATAAAGTAGAGAAAGTAACTGCAAGTATGCTTTACGCTTATGCTGCGATGAAACAAAAAATCCCTTATGGTAATTTCACACCATCACATGGAGCAACAGTTCCAGCAATCAGAGAATTAGCTATCAGAGAACAAGTCCCTTACATGGGTGATGATGGAAAAACTGGTGAGACACTAATGAAAACTACACTTGCACCTATGTTCAAGATGAGGAATCTTAAGATATTAGGGTGGGCAGGATTCAATATCCTTGGAGATGACGATGGTATTACTCTAAGCAAGGATGAGAATAAAGCAAGCAAAATTGAAAGCAAAGACAAAGCGATAAGCAGCAGTATTGGTTATTCACCATTCTCAATTACAGAAATAAAGTACTTCCCACCATTGGTAGATCATAAGGTAGCCTGGGATTATATTTCCTATAGAGGATTTTTAGGGACAAAAATGGCACTACAATTTACTTGGCATGGAATTGATTCAATTCTAGCTGCTCCAATAGTAATTGATATTGCAAGAAGCTTATTGTTTGCTAAGTCTAGAGGTGAATTTGGTGCTATCCATGAGCTTGCATTCTTCTTTAAACATCCAATCGATGATATTATTGGAAATACTTTCATCCAATACAAATTCTACATGGATTGGATTACTGAAGGGAGAAAAGTTGAACTAGAAAAGATGCAAGCTAAGATTATATCCAAATAATGAAATAGAACAACACTGAAGGGGATTCTTTCCCCGTTCATTTATTTTTCATCACAACTCACGGTATCGAAAATCGCTAATATAGGAAGTGTGGGGGCAATCAATTGGTTATCAACAAGAATAACAAACCATCGGATCTACAAACACTACAAGAGAGATTAAAATCTAATTCTAGTAATGATCGATTTGATGCTGTAATACAACTTGGGAAGTTAAACTTTCAAGAAACTAGTGATATTCTGAAGCAATTGGTTTTATCTGATCCTGAAACGATTGTTCGTGAACTAGCATTAATAACTCTAGCTAAAAAAATAGAGCCAACAGTTTTTGATATTGCTAAGAAGATTTTCTATAATCCATCTGAACAACCAATTTTGAGAGCAAGAGCTACATGGGTTTTTAGTCAAATACAATCAAAACAAGCACTCAACTTAGCTAAAGAAGCGTTAAATGATAGAAACAAAGAAGTAGTTTATTGGGCACTAGTTGGAATTATAGCATTTGAAAATGCTTCAGAGGCTATACCAGAAATTAGAAAACTCGCAGTTAATAGTCGTCATTCAATAATTCGCCAAACAGCTGTTTGGACATTAGGAAGGATGTGTGATAATAAATCCAAGGAATTATTAGAAGATAGAATGCTTGTTGACACTGTTCCAATTGTAAGATTGATATCAACTTGGGCTTTAAGAAAGCTTAACAACTTGGAGTCAATTCCTAGCTTGAATAATGCAATGACTAAAGAAACAAATGAATTAACTAGAAGAGAAATTGCTTTTACTATAGGTAATATACTAGATTTTGAAAAACAATTTGAAAGAAGTAAAGAACAGCAATCACTTTTCAGAGAAATGCAAGATATTGCTGCAAGAGTACTCACAAGAGCATTACTAAGAGATACTTCTTACATGGTGAGAAGAATGTGTGCAGAATCTTTAGGGAAAATAAGGTACAAAGGATTACTGGACAAATTGATAGAAGCTCTAACCACTGAAACAAATCAGTTTGTAAGGAAGGAAATAGTAAATACGCTTGGAACTATTGGTGATCCTCAAGCATTAGATATTTTGAAAAAAGCTACTAGAAGTCATTACAAAACAATTGTAGAAGCAGCAAAAGAAGCTATTAAGAAAATAGAGAAAAGTAATGAATGGAATTGAAACGTTCATTTTACTTTGAATTCTTAACTAAATCAAAACAGTTTTAATATCAGAGGAGTTTAGTTGCTACAGTTAATCAGTTGAGAGAAGATTCAATATGCATCCAATTCTGAGAGTTTTTGGCTACATGAAAAGAAAAACATGGTTTGCATTTTCTGTTGTCATTTTCTCAGCTATTCTAGATTCGTGTTTCACCTTATTTACTCCCTGGATTGCTCGAGAGTTAATCAATAGAGTATTTTATGATTTAGATGCAGATGCTTTGAAGTTATGGTTACCAATCTATGTTGCTACTGGATTTTTCGCAGCTATTTTTAGGTTCCTTCAAAGATACATCAATGAGTATGTTTCTCAATCTTTAATATTTGATTTAAGAAATACCCTTTATTCAAGAATTCAGAAGCAATCAATAGATTTCTTTGATAGAATGGAAACAGGACAATTAATATCTCGAGGAACAAGTGATATCGAAGCTATAAGACGATTACTTAGTATTGGTATGAGAATTTTCTTAAGAGCAATCTGGCTATATTCAGGTATCTTTATTCTTATTGGAATCATGAATTGGCAATTGATGCTGGTAGTTCTTGCATTAGCTCCTGTTATGTTTGTAATAATGTTCTCTTATGCTAAAAGAGCTAGACCACTTATGCGAGATATTCAAAATAAATTTGGAGATATGAATTCAGTTCTTGCAGAAAATGTATATGGTGCCAGAGTTGTAAGAGCATTTGCTGCTGAAGGTTTTGAAACTGAAAAATTTGAGCAAGAAAATGTATTATATTTAGATTTAAACATGAGTATGGCAAAATTAAGAGCTTACTTAACAACTCTTTTTCCATTAATTCTTAGTATTGGATCATTCATGTTAATTTATTTTGGTGGTAGAGGAGTAGTTAACGGAACTCTTGGAGTAGGAGATCTTATCGCAATTAATGGTTATCTTATCCTATTACAAATGCCTACAAGGTTTTTGTCTTTTGCAATATTACATTATCAAGAAGGAACTGCTTCTCTTAATAGAATATTTGAAGTTATAGACATGGAGAAGAAAATCAAGGAAAAAGAAGATGCAATTGAAATGCCAAAAATCCATGGCAGTATTTCCTTTAAGAATGTTACTTTTGCTTATTCAGATGATGCTCCACCGGTTTTGAAAAATATTAATCTTGATATTCCATCTGGTGAAACGGTAGCATTTCTTGGAACAACAGGTTCCGGGAAAAGTACAATTGTTAGTTTGGTGCCGAGATTTTACGATCCAAATGAGGGTACTGTAAAAATAGATGGGATAGATATAAGGGATGTTCAAGTAGATTCATTACGCAAACAAATTGCCATTGTTCAACAAGAAGCATTCCTCTTTGCTAAAACCATTAAGGAAAACATTGCATATGGGAAACCAGATGCTACAGAAGATGAAATCAGAAGAGTTTCAGAAATCGCTCAAGCTCATAAATTTATTACTGAATTTCCTGATGGTTATGATACAATTGTTGGTGAACGGGGTGTGACTCTATCTGGAGGTCAAAGACAAAGATTGACCATTGCTCGAGCACTATTATTAAATAATCCACTACTTATTATGGATGATTCTTCGAGCGCCTTAGATTTTGAAACAGAGCATCAATTCCAAAATGCTATTAGCGAATTGATAAAGAATCGCACAACACTAGTCATCACACAAAGACTTTCCACAATAAAATTTGCTACACAAATTGTTGTTATGGATAAAGGACAAATCGTTGAAACTGGTACGCATGAAGATTTAATGGAGCAAGGTGGTTTATACAAACACCTTT
>JAUVZH010000288.1 GCA_030602675.1 Candidatus Heimdallarchaeota archaeon
CAAACATCAGAGCAATTTAATGTTTTATTACAAAAAGCAGATTTACTTATCGTTAAAGGTCAATCAAATTATGAAACAACTTTGAATAATTTAATGAGATACCCCGCATTTTCATTTCCACCTATTTTTAGCATCCTTAGAACGAAATGTGAAGTTATAACTGATAATCTAGGAGTTCCCAAGGGTTCCAATGTTGTTAAACAAATGTACCCAATGTCAGAAGAACAGAGAAAATCTCTTAAGGAAATAGTTGATTAATAATTATTGAGGGAGATTTCACTGGCAGAACATTTCGTAAGGCATGGGCATTTTACAAAATTCTCTAAAATCTGTTATTTCATTGGTTTATTCGGTTTTGTAATATTCTTTGTGTTGATTATATTATCACAAGTCTTTGCAATTAGAAATGGTTATGATTATAACGTTTGGGAAATAAGTGATTTAGTTGTTTGGGGAGAAGAAAGTAAATGGTTATACATTTCAAGTATGATTATTATAGGAATATCACTTCTATTTCCTGTTATTCCCTTAGCATTCTACTTCACTAATAGAACTAAACGAATTTTTGTACTAATCTTTGATTTACTAATCGGTATTACTCTAATTGGTATAGGTACAGTTTCCAAGTACGAATACTTTATACTACATTGGTCAATAGTGGCTATCTTCTTTACTTCATCAAATGGTAGCTACTCTATTCATGTCAACTCATATACTAATTAACGATTCTTCAATATCACTTTTCTATGCAATGTTTGGTTACTTCACTTTTTTAACCCAAACATTTCATTGCACAACAAAATGGTTTTTTGGAAAAGCTTATTCTCAACGCATTGCTGCATTGTTTACTATCTTGTTCATACTGATAGTTAGTGGGAGAATAATCTTAGGTAAAAAAGATAAAGAAATCAAAACTTTAAATTCTCAAAATGATTTAACACCATTAGAGAAATGAGAAATTTCGGAGAATGGTTTAGCTTTATTCCCCACGAAAACTATTTTTCTTTCTTCCTTGGATATTCAAATTGAAGGAATTCATCTATTAAATCACAATGGGCAATTAACATTCGACGGCAGCAGAATTTATCTAACCCAAGATCATCTAGAACTTGTCCAGGATCTTCTCCAGCAGATGTTCTGCGTTCGAATTCTTCCCATTTATCTCCAACTACTTTACCGCAACTTAAGCATCTAACTGGAATCATTTTTCTGATTTGACTCCTACAATCGAGTATTATATATTAGTAATTATTTACTAATCTTCTGTCAATACATTTGCTTTTAGAGTCTTTCTATTATTATTAAAAGAAAAGCATATCATGTTTCAATTTGATTTATTTTACATAAAAAATAAAAATGGAAAATTAAAGGTAGAACTATGAATAAAAATCAAAAGAAACTGATTTTATCAAATGGTTATCTCTGGATCTATCATACTAAAAATGTAGTTAATTTGTTTTCACTTGGAGATTGGTTAGTAAGCTATACTATTCCTAAAGAAATGTCATTAGAAAATTCAATAGAAATTATTGATTATGGAAATAGTGCTTCAATAACATATCCAAATAATGAGAATCGATTTATCAATTTAGAAAGAAATGAACTTATCGAAGAAAGTAATCTAAAACTCTCTTATCATGTAACGCCTAAATTTAGTAATAGTCTTCTATTTAGAGGTGATGAAAATTTGCCTAAAATTGAAGAACCTATTACACAATTATCAGATTATGAGTATTGTAGGTCTGGTTATCCAAGCATTAAATATCAAGCTGATAAACAATTGAAAATCAAATGTATATTTAATACAGAACAAACGAATTTCTCAAAGTATCAATCATATCCCGAATGGTGTTTGGGTAGACCTCTAATAAGAACTTCAAATAAGGAATTTAACCAGATTTTTCAAAACTCAATAAAATCCCTTTACAAGCTTCGTCTTTTTACAAATGAAGGCGAAATAAAAGCAGCAGGTTTTCCTGATTTTCCATCTTTGTTTGGAAGAGATTTTGCTCTAAGTGCTTTAGGAGAAGTATATCTCTGGCCAGATAAGGTGGAAGAAGAAATCAAAGTTCATCTAAATCATTTAGGCAAAAAAATCGATATAGCACGAAATGAACAACCCGGGCGAGCAATTCACGAATTCAATTATAACCAAGAAACGATGACTAACAAATACAAACACTTTCCTAGTTGGTATGCTAATGACAGTAATGCTTTGTTATTACTTACTATATTTAGGCTAGCAAGAATACAACAAAATAGTACAATAATTGAAGAACAGCAAGCAAATCTAAATCAACTTCTTGAGCATATGTTTACTTTAGATATTGATGATGATGGTTTCATTGAGTATTGTAAACATCCAGAACAGCTACTTATACATCAAACATGGCGTGATGGCGGGGATGAGATAAGGCATCCAAATGATAGTATAGTCAAACATCCAATAGCACCAATACATGATCAGATTTGTATGTATGGGGCGTTAAAAGAAATCATAGCGTTTCACGAAGCACATGATTATTCACCTTTTGATATTGGGGAAACAACTCTAAAGGAAAGGATGATAAAATTGCAGCATCTGATTAATGAAAAATATTGGATGCCTAAATTTGATGCTTATGCATTAGCTCTTGATGGTGATAATAAACAGGTTAAGGTAGTCAATTCAGATGTAAGTTTGGGATACTATTTTGAGGTTTTTGACCAGGATAAAGCTCAGAAACAATATAACGTTCTAATCGATAAAAATAAACTTTTATCAAAAGTTGGATTACGTACAGTATCTAAAGAACATGAGCTTTACTCTCCTAGAAAATATCAAAGAGGTGGTGTTTGGCCATGGCAATTAGCAATTACTATTGCTGGTGTAAGGAAATATAATTTTCCAATAAATCCCTTTATTCAAAGTTTGAAAAACATTTCACAAGCTGGTTCAATTGCTGAAGTTTATATTCCTGATTGTTCTAAAATCACCTCATTAACTTCTTGTATCGAACAACGTTGGTCCTCAGCAATACCTTGGTTAGCTCTTGTAGAAGGAATACTCGGAATTAGATTGGATTACCATCAAGAAATTGATTTCGATCCATTATTTTCTGAAAAAGAATTCTTACCGATTTATATTGAAGGTTTATACTTTAACTCAAAAAGGCATAATATAACAGTAACAAAAGAAAGAACAGCTGAAATAAGAGAAATAACCAAAGATGGTATTTCAAAAGTGTTGGTGATTAGATGATTAACTCATCTAATCTTTTTATGGTTTTACTCGAGTCATTGTTCTTGGGAAAGCAATAGCATCTTTAATTGTATCAAAACCACAAATCCACATAACAATCCTGGCAACACCCATTCCAAATCCTGAATGTTGGACAGAACCATACCTTCTAGTATCCAAATAGAAATCAACCTCTTCTGAAGGTATTCCTTCGTGTTTGAGGCTCTCTATTATCTTATTCAAGTCTGATTCACGTTCAGAACCATCAATAACTTCACCAACTTCTGGGAGAAGTAAGTTGGCATTTAGACATACTTTTGAATTTTCAGGATCAACTTTCTTATAGAATGCCATAATTTCACGAGGATATCTTGTTACAATAACTGGCTTGTCAAAGTATTTACCAATTGCTCTTTCCTCTCGAGAGCCAAGATCTGATCCAAATGGTATTTCGATTTCTTGTTTCTTCAACATCTCTAATGCTTCAGAATAGGTAATGCGTGGAAATGGTGGTTTTATTTTGAGTAAATCTTTAGGATTTCTACCTATAGCTTTAAGCTCATGAGCGTTCTTCTTAGCAACATTTTTACAAATTGCTGTAACAAGGTTCTCCATTAACTCTAACAGACCCTCAAAATCCAACCAAGTTGCTTCAACTTCTGCATGCCAGTATTCAGTAACATGACGTGCAGTTTTGGATTTTTCAGCTCGGAAAGATGGAGCAATAGTGTAAGCTTTCTCGAGAGCGTAAATAAAGTTCTCAGCATAAAACTGCCAACTTTGGCTTAAGAATACCTTCTTATCAAAATAATTGAGTTCAAATAAAGTAGAACCACCTTCAGAGCCTGCAGTGGTGAACATCGGAGGTTGTACTTCTGTATAACCTTCCTTGCGTAAATATGTGTGAAGTGCTTCAAAAACCGAAGAACGGATTTTAAGCATTGCAGTTAATCTTTGTGACCTTAATGCTAAATGTCTAACATCTAAGAGAAATTCTTGGCTTTGGTCTTTGGAAATTGGAAAGTTCTCAGAAGGTCCGATAACTTCAATCTTTTCTGCTTTAACTTCATATCCTCCAGGAGCTCGATCATCCTTTGCTAGTAACCCCTCAATAAGAACGGCAGATTCGTAACCAATGCCATCTGCGATATTGTAATTTTCCTCATTTTTTTCGCGATTTATGGAAACTTGGATTCTATCTGTGGAATCTCGGATAGTAAGAAAAGCCATTTTTTTGCTACTTCTTTTTCTGGCTACCC
>JAUVZH010000328.1 GCA_030602675.1 Candidatus Heimdallarchaeota archaeon
TCGCAAAATCAGTGAAAGAAGTTTGCTATTACTGTGGAAAAGAACTTGACCACGTCATCATGGAAGATGGAAAGTATGTTTGTGTTTCTCATTCAGAATTAGGTGAATTTGAGAAAGAGGAGGATTACTACTAATGGCTGCAGAATTTGTTGAAGTTGAACGCAGCACCTGGAGCAATATTCTCTATCCAGACGGGACCATGAAACGAGTAAGTGATCGTTCTCTAGTGATCATCAACAAAGAACATGTACGTCTCAATGGATACAGGAAAGATAAGATTATTGGCAAAGCTAGAGAATCCTCTCGAGTCAAAGAGCTGCTGCAAATGATTGCACCTGGTATTGCAAAGGAGGATATAGATTGATGACTCACGCTAAATTACCAATGCTCCAAGATTCAAAAACTAAAACCTTCATTTGCCAATGTGGACTTGATTACTTCAAAGCTAAAATCATTACAGGATCTATTAAACGATACCTATTCCTTGAATGCCCATCTTGCGGAATAACAATTACGGAGGATCTCGCTCATGGCTAAAACTAAGAAAGAGATTCTTGCTGAAATTGAGTCTATTATTGATTCTCACTGCAGAAGCTTACCATTTCATGATCTAGTAGATTTTGATCTGAATCTAAAATTCAAACCAAAGGAGGATCTTACCAAATGACCACAGTTCATTTTTTCCAGCATCAATGCAAACAATGCAATAATAGTCTTATCCTATCTGGAGGATTCTTTGTTTGTGATACTTGTGGAGCAGTTGATGTTCCAGAATACAAGGAACCTAGAGACTTACAACTCAATCATTCATTAGGTGACAGACCAAATATTATTGATGGCATTGGCAGTTTTATTGGATCATATCGTTCTAATAGATTCATTGATTGCAAAGGATTTCCAGTAATGCCTAGTTCCCAGGCTCTATTTAAACGTCTAAAATGGAAATATAATCTTAAATCCAAAACCTCTAACTTTGAAACTCATTTCAGATGCTTGAGAAGGTTGAATCTTGCTTCCTCGATTTTAAAACTACCATTGGTTATTAATTATCGTGCTGCTTATTTATACAAGAAAATAGTCAATGCGGAAGATTCCGGGACAATTTCTAAACTTACCAATCATCCATTATTGGCAGCACTTTGTCTATTTGCAGCAATTAGAGAAGCTGGACCACTAGCACCCTACAACATAAATGAAGTTGTAAATGCCTTTGGTTCTAACACAAGGACTTCCAGGAAAAACATGATTCGATTAGCAGCACAACTAGCACCTGACTTCAACATTGTTCTTAAAAGAAGGAAATCTAGTGATTACTTTCCAAGGATTATTGATGAAATTTTTTCAGACCAAGCGGTCCAAATTTTCTTCACTAAATCTAGCATTGATAAAGATCTGTTTAGACAACGACTAACAAAATTCTCAAATCTAATTTTTGCTTCTACTGAGAAACAACCTAGATATGGCTTCAATCCCTATGCTTTGGCTGTTTCAATAGTTTACCAAGCTGGTCGATTGATTTGCAATCTACTTACTGGAGGTTCCAAATGTTACAAGAAGACTTTCATCTCTCAAAAAGACTTGGCTAGGATTACCGGCATTTCTGAATTTACTATTAGAGATCAAGGAAAGAAGTATTTGAAATCAATAACAAGAAAACTTCAGGAGGACCTTACTCATGTCTAGCAAATCTGAATCATCATTAGACAGAGCAATAAAAGATGATCATCAAAAACAGATCCTTGAATCACTTACTGAACTCAAAAAAGAACTAGCTGATCTGAGAAAGAAGTTTGATTTTCTCTATAATGCTATGAATTCTAATGCTCGAAAGATTCGTGATCTAGAGGAGAAGTAATTATGTCTTCTCTTCTTTCTTCTTATTTTGATTCCATTGCTACTCTTTCTGAAAACACTATCAAGCAAAGGAAGAGCTGCTTAAATCGATGGATTAGATTCCTTTTATCTCGAGACAAAGAATTGTTAGAGGCCAAACAGTTTGACCTTTCTGCTTTTGCTCGAGAATCTCTTGATGCTGAAGTTGCTGATAGTGCTGTGAAAGGCTATCTTCTCAGGATCAAATATTTCTATCAGTTTGCTTTTGATGAGGAAGTCTTTCCAGGTAAGGAGTACAAACGAATTGCTTTGTTTGCTAATTCCTTTCGAGTTGATAAAGGTAAGATCATTACACCTCTATCTCCGGACCATCTTGAGGTTCTAAAACAAGAAATTGCTTATCACAGGACCTTGCAGCTATCCACTTTCATGTTTCTTAATTTTGGTTTACGACTTAGTGAATTGATCAAGTTAAATGTCTCTGATATTAATTTTCAAGAAAAGGATCTCCTGGTCCGAAGAAGTAAATACAAACGCTCTCGAGCGATTCCTTTCAATCGCAAAATCCAGCAAGTCATTCTACTATGGCTTGATACTCGAGACAATTACCTTCCTACTGGTTCTGCAGATGATGCTTTTCTGGTCCTCAAATACACTGGTGCAAGACCTAGCAATCAATGGCTTCAACAAGAATACTGGAAGATCAATCAAAAGCACCAGGACCTTGATCTTCATGTTACTGCTCAACGTTTACGACACCACTTTGCTTGCAGACTCTTCTATGGATTAGGATATGAAATCTATGATGTCTCCTGGGCTCTTGGTCATGAATCGATTAAAACCACTATGGTCTATCTTGGCATTGATGAGCAGATGAGAAAAGAAAGCTACCAGCAAAAGCTACCTGCAGATGTCATTGTTAAGATCTAATACCAGGTAATAATTCCTTTATTTCCTATCTTTATTTTTCCTTCTCCTTCTAGCCTATCTAAAGCAATATCTAATGCGGAGAAGGCTCTTTGTCCGGTTCTATCCAGAAATTCATCTAGAGTTGGATCTTTCTTTTTCAATGCTGCAGCAATTGTATTCGATTCTTTCAAGTGAAACTCTGGCTCCTGCAATAATCGCAATATTTTCTCTATGGACCATTCTACTTTATAGTAATCTTCTTCTTCCGGACTCAAGTCTTGCATTGCTTTCATTGTTGATCTATTCTCCAGGATAAGCTTCTCAATCTTGCTTAAACTCTCGAGAAGATCTTCAGATACACCTGGAACATCTCTTTTCCTTGGCTTCTTTAATTCACTAAACCTTGCATAAGCCCTTGTAGCAAACAAAAAATAGTTTGAAATATTGATTCCTTCTTCTACAGCCTTCGTTTCAAAGAACTCTTTTTCCTTTTTTGATATCCTGATATGCACGAAGGAATCTTTAATAGTGTCTTTCTTCTTATCATTCATGGAGTGATCCTCCTCTTGTGGTTCTGCCCCGAATTACAGAGGAAAACATTCCTTTTTTTCATTGAAAAGGATTATGTATTACGTTTGTACATACATACTCTCATATTATGTTGATAATATTTACTCTTTTATTGAAATTCAGAGGAACTATATTTGGTGCTTAAGTTATGGAACCACACAACCCAAATCAGGATATTAAAATTGTAGTGACTGGACCTTATAATGCTGGTAAATCAGAATTTGTTCAAAGATTTGGTACAAAACCAATAAATGTAGCAGTTAATGGAACAACAGTTGGATTAGATTTCACACATGAAATAATTGATAATTATCATGTCCATATTTTTGGAACACCAGGACAAGATCATTTTAAGGATGTACAACAATGTGTTGCTAGAGGTGCTTCGGGAATTATAATGGTTATTGATAGTACTGATCCATCTACATTTACCCAAGTTGAAGCATTATCGAAAAGAATCAAGGCTGTTTGTGGTCGCGTTCCTCTTGTGGTTTGTGCTAATAAACAAGATAAGGATGGGGCAATCTCTCCTGATAGAATTAAACAAATGATTGGTTTTAAAGGAAAGGTTATTGGTACTTCAGCCTTACGTGGCGAGGGGACAAAGACTACTATTTCAGAAGTTTTGAAACAAATTCGTAAAGGGCAATAAAATTCTTTTAGGTAGTAGTATTATTTCTACCTTT
>JAUVZH010000372.1 GCA_030602675.1 Candidatus Heimdallarchaeota archaeon
ATATAAAAGTGCTAAAGAAAAAATACAAATCATTGATCCAGTTGGTTTTCTTATATTCACGAAAATGCTTATGCTTGCTAAAGCAATTATTACGGATTCTGGTGGCGTTCAAAAAGAAGCATATTGGAATGGAAAACCTTGTATAACTATAAGACCAAATACGGAATGGATTGATACTATTCAAAAAGGTGGCAATATTCTTGCTGAGCCAAATGAGATTATAAAAAAGACGGAGTTAATGTTGAGTAAAGAAATAACCTTTGATAAGAAACTATATGGTTTTGATGACACTAGTAAGAGAATTTTAAGAATTATAGAGAGCTAATCAAATTAAGCATTATTTTTTAATTCGGAGAAAGAGAAGGATTGGTGGCATTATAATTTGATTCCAATGTTTCATTGGTTGGATTTTGGTATAATCCTTCTTTTTTGTGTAGATTTTACTTACAGGTACTTCTTTGAATTTGTACTTTTTTGATGTAATAATCTTATAATGAATATAATATTCTAGAGCATAACCTTTCAACCATTCTTGATCAATGTTTATTTTTGGATCTGAAAGAATTTTCAATCTATAAGCTCTAAAACCATTTGTTACTTCCGTTTGTTTTCTAAATGTAATTATTGTCCAGAAAACAGGCCATATTCTATTGAAGATTCTTCTCCTTAGAGGCAAGCCTACTGATTTACCTCCTTTTAGAAAACGAGAACCCTGAATATAATCATAACCGTTAGCTATTTCTTGAGTTAACCTTGGGATTTCTCTTGGATCATCTTTACTGTTACCTGCCATAATGATAATTGCTTCATAACTAGATTGGAGAGCATAATGTAAGCCTTTTGAGATTGCAAAACCAATTCCCTTTCTTTCTGGGTTTTCAATTATTTTAACAGAAGGAGAAATTCTTTTGGCGATTTCCTTCAGTTTAGTGATATAATAATCATCAGGTTCATCAAGGACAATAATAACTTCTTGAACGTACTTTTGATCGAATTTCTCAAGAACGGAGAATATTTCCTCATTTTTCCAGACAGGAATTATAGCTGCAACTCGAAAAACAGGAATGAATGAATCCATTAGCTAGATATCTCCAGTAAATTCAGTATAGATATGACTTTATAGCAATTATCTTTTACCGACAACCTTTGCTGGATTTCCGGCTACAACAGAATTAGCAGGAACATCTTTTGTAACAACAGCACCTGCACCAACTAACGAATTCTTACCTATGCGTATTCCTGGCAGGATCACTGCTCCAGCACCAATTGATACTCCGTTTTCAACTATAGTCTCGAGTAACTCCCAATCTCCCTCAGATCTTGGGTATTTGTCATTTGTAAAAGTTACATTAGGAGCTATAAAAACAGAATTACCTATTGTTATACCTGAAGGAATAAAACAAAATGGACGAATTTTGCAGTTATCACCTATTACTACGCCCTCTTCTATGTAAACAAATGAATCGATTTTGGTGTTTTTCCCTATATTGCACTTGTAGAGATTAACTTGATCGTAGATGACTGAATCTTCTCCAATTGTAGCATCTTTCATTATGGAATATTTTTGTTCACGTTTCATTGAACCACCATTAAATTCATAATCGCTCTTTCAATAAGCTCAACTGTACGTAAACCAATAACACCTGAATTATTACCATTTTTGCGTGTTTTAATTGAATCAACAAAATTGATAAGTTCATCTCTTATTGTGTTATTCTTTTCAACTGGTATTTCTTCTTTACTACCATCATTACGATGGATTGTGAATGTTTGTTTAACGCTTTCAACAATTGCGGAAGCTTTAGAACCTACGAGTTCTATTCTTCGTCTTTTGATTGGATTAGCCCAAGAAATGTGAATAGATGCGTTTAAATTTGATTTATAAGTAGTTTGTAAAATAGCCATTTCAAAGAAATCACTCTGTCTTAAGCATTTAGCAATCCCATAAATTTTTACAGGCCAGTCAGATGTAACAAAATTTAGGATATCAATAGGATGTGGTGCCAAATCCCAAACAACATTAGTATTGGTCATTGGTTCCATGTAATGTGTCCATTCAAGATTAAAGTAGTTAACTTTTCCAAATTCATTGTTCTGATGATATTCACGCAACTTCTTCACAGCATTAGCAAATCTGAAGATATGACCTACTTGTAAGACTAAACCTTTCTCTAATGCCAATTCTAGCAATTCAAAGGCATCAAATTGATTTATTGTCATAGGTTTTTCAATTAAAGTATGAACATTGTTATCTAATGCTTCCTTCCCATTTTGAAAATGAAATTTGTTGGGAGAACAAATGTGAACTGCATCCACCTTTGAAAGAAGCTCACTAGTTTTTTTCGTAGTTCTATTGTCTTTGAATTTCTTTAGTAAACTTTCATCTATATCACAAAGATAGAGATCATCTATCATACCTTCATTCAAAAGTATGTTTGCTTCTTCAGCTACTCTTCTGCCCCAATTACCAAGACCAATAATACCTAATTTCATTTTTTGTTCACATCTTAAAGAATTCTTTAACCTTTTGAATAATTAAAGTTATATTTTCTTCTGTTAGTTTTGAATGAAGTGGAATAGTTAGCACTTCTTTAGCCCATGTTTCAGCATTTGGGAACATAGTTTCTTTATAATCCATTTTAAGATAAGGAGGATGCAAATGTACAGGTAGATCGTAATGAATGCCAGTTCTAATACCTTCTTTGAAAAGAAATTCCTTAAGTTTCATTCGATCCTTAACTCTTACCACAAACAAATGCCAAGCAGATTGATATTCATTAGTATCTTTTGGTGGTAATACTAATTCCTCAATATCATCTAATTCCTCATGATATCGCTTAACTATTTTTTTTCTTTGTTGGATCCATTTATCTAGATACTTTAGTTGTACGCGACCAATAGCAGCATTAACTGTGTTTAAACGCGCTGTATAACCAATATAGTCATGAATACCGCCTTTAGTTTTAGATCTACCACAATCACGTAACTGTGAAACATGATCAGCAACTTCATCACTATTAGTTGTCAACATACCGCCATCTCCAGCAACAGTCATGTTTTTTGAAGGATAAAAAGAGAAAGTTCCGGTATCACCAATTGACCCTAGTTTTTTCCCTTTGTAAGATCCCCCATGACTCTGGCATGAATCTTCAATTACTTGCAAATCATGTTTTGATGCTAACTCATTGATTTCATCCATTTTAGATGGATAACCATAAAGATGAACAGGCATTATAGCTTTTACTTTATCTTTATGCTGCTTGATAGCTTCTTCAATTTTTACGGGATTAATATTATAATCATCTAAAGTGATGTCTACAAATAACGGATAAGCACCAGTATAGGTTATAGCATTAGCAGTTGCAATAAATGTAGCAGGTGTTGTAATAACATAGTCATTTTTACCTATACCAAAAGCAAGTAATGATAAATGTAAAGCTGTAGTACCACTGTTTAATGCAAGAGCATGTTTGGTACCAATATAATTCTTGAAATCTTCTTCAAATTTTTTAACAGATTCACCTTTCAAGAAAAATTCATTTCTTAAAGCATTTGTCGCTGCATTTAAC
>JAUVZH010000351.1 GCA_030602675.1 Candidatus Heimdallarchaeota archaeon
CACCAAATAATGGAACAAGTATCTGCGAAAACGCTAAAGTTGACAATGCCAGTTGATCGCCTGCTTCAATTAGCGGTCCATACCTTCCAGACGCTAAAATTGCGAAATTAATAATACCAATGTTTCTTAAACCTTCATAATTCTCAGACGAAATATTCATCCAGTAATTAGCATCATTTAATACTTTATTTATGGCACCTAATTGTTGAGTACCGAAATCTTCTCCAGTACTAAAGACATCATATGCTTCTTGTAGTTTAGTAGATCCTGCTAGAAATGATGTACTTGCATTTATTACTCCGTATGTTGATGAAAAGAGAATTGGTGTGAAAATACCGAATACAATTAAAGCAATGCTTAAAAGTGGTATGCCAATCCAATGACCAGCTTTCTTCTTTTTAATTGTGATGTTCTTTAATAACCAAGTAGCAAATGTTACAACAATTACTGTTAAAATGAACATCAAAACTAGGTCTACAATCCAAATCCATTTTTGGATTTGTGCTATAGGTACATTTTCTAAACCTTGGAATAACCCGCTAAAAACATCATATGCATCTAAAGCAAAATCAGTACTTGAGAATAATGGAGTTAATGGATTTAATATAAATATGGCATTAAATAATGAAAGTACTAATGGAACAGCAAATGAAATTATAAATATAATAAATGCTCCAAGGATGCCTTTCTGCAAGCTTCTAGTAAATAATCCAGGAATCATTAATGCAACTAGAATTAGTACTAGTTCGATATAATACAAATCAGGACGACCTACACCACCTAACCAGATGGGTATAGAAAATGCAACTTCAATAATTGCTGCTGCTGCAAGTCCTATCAAAAAGCCCCAGAGAAATGCTCTGCTCTTTTTAGCTTTCTTAATAGCCTTCACATCTTCAGGTTCAAATCCATAATCGTCTATATCTACATCTTCTTTTTCTTCTTCCTCAGATAGAACTTCTTCTATTTGCTCAACCTCTATTTCTTCAGTGAGCTCTTCTTCCTTAGCTTCAATTGGTATGTCAGGTATTTCCAATTCGTCCGCTTCTGTTGGAACTTCATCCAATTCTTTTTCGACGTCAAGTGGTATATCTGGAATTTCGAGTTTTTCTTCTGTAGTATCTTCTTCGTCTTCTAATTCATCTTCTTCCTCAGCAGCTTCTATGACTTCTTCCTCAGTTTCTTCTGCACTCACTTCGTCCGGAACTTCTTCTTGTTCCTCTTCTAATAGTGCTGCTATATCTTCTTCCACTTCTTCATCTATATCCTCAGTAGTATCAGCTTCTAATGTTTCTTCTGCTTCTGTTGCTTCTTCGTCTTCATCTTCTTCTGCTGTCACTAAGGTTTCAGGTTCTTCTGATTCTTCAACAATATTTTCATTTTCGTTTTCTTCAGACAACAGTATCAACCCTTTTGAGTTTTAACTATTTTTTACTGTATGTTCTTTTTTTTAAACTTCAAAAATCCTTAACCTTGTAAGGTTAAATTTTGTTGCTAACTATACATTTGAAATTTTTATTTAATAAACTAACTGATGTTACCATACGTGTGTTAAAAACTGCATTGTAAAATCATGTAACAAGAGGATGAAATAGTTTAAACGATGACATTTAATCCTCAAAATCAACTTTATATAATTTGCTTATTTCTTCTTCGAAAATTCGTGCATTTGGGAAAATCTGTGCTATTGATTTTATCAATTTTTTATCCTTAGAGAGAAATGTTACAATGGTAATTTTTGTATCTAAGAATTCATTGCCTATTTTTGCAATAAAGTGGTAAGCGAATTTTAGTTTGTTATCATCTTCCCATGCACTTATACCTGCTAATTTCTGTATTCCTCTCGCTGAGAAGTACTTTGTAATGTCTTTGATGAATTCGGATTCTGTAGTCGCTTGATATTCTCTTTCTCTATTTCTTATAGGGCCTTGAATTCTCTGATCAAAAACCTTCTTCAAGTTCATTAGTAGTAGAGGGATTTTGTCTGTGTTGTCAGTTGAATTTATTTTCATTTCAATTTCCTCCAAGTAATTGGTTACACATTATTTCTTATCTTAAGATAATACTTTCATTATTATAAATATGTCATTCTTTTTTGGAAAAGGAATTCAATAACTAGATTAACATGAATTTAAACAAAAGATTCCTAATTGGGAATCCTTATATTTGATTTTACAAAATATTTGTAATAGTCAACTGTAGCATTTGGGCAAATTAATGTACTAAACTGTTATAATAGATGTAGGGGATTTGAACGTCTAGAATGTCAAAACAAAAGATCCATGGTTTAATAGTTACAAATCAAAAAGTACCATTGTTAGAAAAATCAGTTGATAAAGAACAATGCTACATTTGTGGTTTTACTTTTGAAAAAGAGGATTGTATGGTAGTTTATATTGATGCTGATTTGACAGATAAGAGAAAAGTCCACCAGAAATGTATTCATAATCATCTACAACTGCTCCCTAAAGATACTCAGATAGCAGTTGTAAGTGAAGAATCCAATGAAATTTTATCATACACAACTGTCAGTCAAAAAACATAATTAAATGAACTTAGCATTTCTTCAATGTTATTTCTTTTATTTAATTTCAATTTTAAACATAAATTCTTTATTCTGAAATAGCATAATAACTCAATAGTTTATGAGATATATTAACAGGAGAAGAAAAAATATGACTCAGAAGGTAGTGGTGAAAACAAGTTTAACACCTAATATTATCATGCATGTTTTCTCATGTTTAGAAATCGAAGGCTCTTTTTACAATTCCGATTATGGATTAAAACATCGTTTTACGATTCTTGAAGAAGAATACAAACAATGGGAAACAGCTTCTAAAAAATGCATGACATTAGGTTGTAATGCTGAGCTTTTTGCAGTTCTTTTTCAAATTCCAAGCTATATACCTGCTGAAGATCTTGAAATGGTTCTAAGCACGTATGAGAAAATATCTGAAGCAATTGATGAAGGCTCAATAGAATTGTTGCTTTCAAGCTATCCTGGAGTTTTTGATAATTTGCCAATTTATGCTCCAATGAGTGTTTTTGATGAACATTTCAAAAAGTTATTTGAACAAAAAGAGTTGATTAAAGAAATTTTTACTATATTCAAGCAAATTCTACTTGGATTATGGGATAGATTTTACGCTGACTATTGGGAGAAAGAAGCAAAAGCAAAATTAGAGAAACGTATTACTGATCTTGAAGTAATAATTAAACCAATCAACATTATCAACTCATGGAAAAAATTATTCAATATTGAATTTCCTTATCATGATTTTGTAGCTTTATTAGTAGAACCTACAAAGACAATTGCTACAAATCTTCTTGCTGAAAAAATAGTAGTTTCATACGAACAAGAAGAAATGGATCTATACCGGATACTAATTCATGAGATAGGACGTGCTTTTCTTTTGAATACCAACTTATTTGAGAACGATTCCTTGAAATCTATTGCACAATCAAATGTTGACAAGCTTTCAATCATCGTTGATGCTGCATGTATACATGTCAAAAAGGATCTCTTTAAGGCACTTAAGATTAGAGATAAGAATGATGATCCGTATAATGTTCATGAGGTAAAGGAAATTGTCTCAATATTTGCTCAAATTTGGGACTCGATGACCGATAAAGATATCTATGAAGCTATAATTCAGACTTATAATAAGTTGAAACCGATAGTGTAAATTAATCTTACATTTCTCTTTATTCGTAAAACTATTATTAAATAAGTTATTCCTCAATAATT
>JAUVZH010000133.1 GCA_030602675.1 Candidatus Heimdallarchaeota archaeon
AAGCAACTTCATGGTCTGTTTTCTCTAATTGCTCTTCCAGCTTTGCCACTAGCTTTTCCAGTTCTATACGTTCAGCTTTTTTTCTCTCTCTGTAGGCTTTTTTTCTCTCTGCGTTTGTATCATATTTCCTTGGTCTTCCTCGTGGTCTTTTTTCTTGGGACATAATTGATCACCTGCTACAATTTACTGTCTCGGGACAATTATTTAAAGCTTCGTTTATAAATTATTTTAAATCGGTTAGTTAAATATCTTATTAATATGAAAGAATACTTTTTGACTTTTAAGACAATTAGGCAATCCTAACATTTACTCAATTTAGAGTCGCGAGACAATATATATAAGGAAAAATTAAGATTTACCTTTAAGAATGCAAGAGGCAGATAGTTCAAAATATTAGATCATGAGAGAAAAAAAGAGTGGCTCCAAAATCATACTTACATTATATTAAATAATAGATATCTCTGTCGCAGGAACGAAGGATAGCTCGGGAAGAAACCAATTAGGCATCTTCACGTTTGAAAATATTAGTTATCAATCGGAAGATATTTTGATATATATGTGAGCAGTCCAATAATCAACGCCAAAAACTGTCTTTTTTGTTGATAATTGGATTGTTTCCATATTCGCTAATTTACTTTTGTTGTGAGAAAAATAGATGAATTTCATTGTTTAATCTGTATTTTCTGAGGAATCTTTTTTAACACTCTTATTATTATAACCAAAGATTTGGCAATCTAAACAGGAGATTTTGTTTCAATGGATGAAAATGAAAATATCATTG
Source organism: Candidatus Heimdallarchaeota archaeon (assembly GCA_030602675.1). GTDB lineage: Archaea > Asgardarchaeota > Heimdallarchaeia > JABLTI01 > JABLTI01 > JABLTI01. The sequence goes on from JAUVZH010000133.1 coordinate 782, forward strand.
TTGAAGAAGAGGATACTAAAAGTGAAGTATCCGAATATAAAGCTTACAAATATCGTTGGATTGTTCTCATACTTTTTATGTTCGTTGGTGCAGTAACACAATTAGTATGGGTAACTTATGGAACAATAATTGATGAATCGGCTGGTTTTTTTGGTGTCGATGAATTATGGATTGTTGTACTTGCATTAATCTTCATGGTAGTATACATCCCTGTCAATTTTCTAGCATGCTGGGTGATTGATAAACTGGGATTAAAGTGGGGTACTGGTATAGGTGTAATTCTTACAGGTGTTTTTGGTTTCTTGAGAGTATTTGCTCTTTTTGGTCCAAACTTTTGGCTGTTATTGGTATTCCAAATACTGACTGCAATAGGTCAACCATTTGTTTTGAATTCCTTTACCAAACTTGCATCTGCTTGGTTCCCTCAAAGTGAAAAAACAATGGCTTCAGGTTTAGGTACAATGTCTATGTTTATTGGTGTTTTAATTGCATTTCTTGTCCCCCCACTTGTTGTAAAAAATCAAGGTATAGATTATGCAATAACATGGATAACATGGAGTTTTGGTATCGTAGCATTGGTATCAATGGTTCTATACTTGATATTCGTACGCAATAAACCACCTACTCCTCCAAATGCTTATGCAGATAAAACAAAAGCTCTAGCAGTTGAAGGAACAAGATCTATGTTCAAGAAAAAAGATTTCAATTTACTCTTTGTAATCATCTTAATTGGAGCAGGAGCGTTTAATGCAATATCAGCTGTCCTTGACGTTATTTTCGAATACGATATAGGAGATCCACAACCAGGTTATATTGGTGCACTGATAATCGGTGGAGGTACAGTTGGTGCGATTATATTTTCAACTTTATCTGATCACTTTCAGAAAAGAAAACCTTTCTTAATTATGGCTTTGGTTGCAGGAGCAATTCTTTTACCACTACTCTACTTTATTCAAAATGACCCTGCGAGATTCGCTATTTCGTTTTTCCTAGGATTCTTTTTAGTTTCTGCATTACCGGTTGGATTAACTTATGCAGCGGAGATTACTCACCCACTTCCAGAGGAAACTTCAAATGGTATTATGATGTGGATTGGACAAATAAGTGGAATTGTTTTGCTTGCTTGCATTATGGTAACAGATTTAGTTAATGTAAGTGGAAATCTAATGTTCATCAACATAATTGTCATTACTGTTCTCTTTGCAGCTGGGATAGTGTTATCCATCTTTATGAAAGATCTAGATGCTCATAAGCTCTAGATATTCTTTCCTTTTTTTTCTTTCAATTTTTTCATGCTGAATTTTAATTTCATGTGTCTTTGCAATAGAATTTTATTTACAAATCGTAATTATTTACTATGAATGTCTTAATTATCTATGCCCACCCAAAGGAGAACAGTTTTTGTAGTGCTATCAAGGAAATGATTGTAAAAGGGTTAAAAATCAACAAAAATACTGTTCGCATTCATGACTTATATTACTCTAAATTCAATCCTCTATTATCCAAGGAAGAATTACTAGGCGAGACAAAATCATTATCTGGTTTTAAAACAATTGTCAAAAAACAACACGATATCAAATGGGCAAATGTGATAATCATCATTCATCCTGCTTGGTGGTATGGTGTTCCAGCAATTCTCAAAGGATATTTTGATAGAGTTCTAACAGAGGGATTTGCATTCAATTATGAGGTTGATCATCCTGTTCCACTCTTAACAGATAAAAAAGGCATTCTTATTCAAACGTTTGATGTAGAGGAGCAATTGGAAAAGGAGTTTTTTGGAGATATAACTTACAAATCAGTTTATTATGTTTGGAAATATTGTGGAGTTGAAGACTGGCAAAAATTTGCCAAATTTAGGGTGAATTTCGTTTCAAAAGAGCAAAGAGAGGAATGGTTAGAAGAAGTATATCAAATGGCACTTAAAATTAAATAAAGTGAGTAATTAGATCATGCCTTCCTTGAATTTCCAATCAGAATCAAAAAAATTGCATAGCGATTCTTCACACGGTGCAGTATTCCTAACACTAGAAGTACTTAGAGTATTAAAAGAAGAACTTCAGCTTTCAGAAAATATAGAAAATGATTTTAAATTCACAGTAGAGGAATTAATGAAAGTTCATCCAGAAATGGCTTCAATTAAAAATTCCTTAATTAAAATTAGAGAAAATCTGATAGCAAAGAAAAAGGAAATTATTATTCGAAGAATTGATGAGCAAGCCCGAATAGTATTAGATAGAGAAATACGAACAATCAGCAATATGAGTAATTATCTCTTAAAATACAAATCAATTATGACTATCTCCGCAAGTTCAACGATTCTAAATGCTTTAAGAGAAATACCAGATGAAAGAAGAAATAAGCGAATTTTTGTATTGGAATCGAGACCCATTTTGGAAGGACAAATATTAGCAAAAGAACTTGCAAATCTTGGTTATGAAGTTCATATTATTGTTGATGCAGCAACAGGATATTTTGGAGAGAAAGTGGAAGCATTTGTAATAGGTGCTGATACTATCTTTTCTGATGGCTCTGTAATAAACAAAGTGGGATCCTTTTTGTTAGCTCTCACTGCAAATTTCTACAAGAAACCATTTTTTGTGGCAGCATCATCAAATAAAATATCTAGTATGTCTTCAAAAGAACATAAAATTTTAATCAAACATAAACCTCCTCAAGAAATTTATAAAGAAAAAATCAAGAATCTCTCACCATTAAATGTTTATTTCGATTTTGTACCAGCAAAGTATATAACAAAACTGATTTCTGAGAAATAAAATCTGAAGCTAGCTAATTTTAGTATTAAAAATGAATTAGCATAGAAATTTATTTTCTCATGTCGATATAAAACGAAGCTAAAGCTTATAAATCTTGTTTTTTAAAAAAAGAGTATAAACTTATAATTGAAGCGCGGTGGGGTAGCTAGGTTGTGCCCACAGGGCTCATAACCCTGGGATCGGTGGTTCGAATCCACCCCGCGCTACCATTTATCTTACTATATTTTCCTTCTCTTCGTATATACAATTGCAAATGATATTGATACACCTATATTACTATAGCACTAATTGGTATTCCAATTGCTAATCCTTTCTGCAAAGGTGACAACCCAGCAGTTATTCCGTGACTATAGAATATATCCATCTCTTCATTTCTACCATCTGTCCAAACAACATGTGGTATATCATCTGAGTCTACTCTTATAGTGAAATAATCTCCTGGTCTTGTATAAACAGTAGAAGTATTCTCACTAGCTATTGGTTTTGCATCTGTTATTATTAGTTCAGTACTCGAATAGCTCGAAAAATATGCCATACGATAGTATGGTCCATAGCTATTCCCTTGCTGGTCATAATAAGAGATATGTAATCTACCTTGCGAATCAATGTCCATATCTGGTTGCCATTGATTGCCATTTATTATTTGATTAATTGTATATCTTGAACTCCAAGTCAAACCATTATCATCTGAGTATCGTAAGAAGATCCCCCAAGAACCATCCGGATCGATTAATTCAGACCAAAGAATGTATAGCCTATCATTACTATCAAACCTAATAACTGGTAACGTCACTTCTTTTGGTCGTCCTGTCTGATCAACAGTGAAAGTTCCATTCTCACTTGTTGGATTGACATCTAGTTTAGTTTCAAATGTTGCACCATGATCAGTTGAATTTGTAATGTAAATGTCTCCCCAATAATCAGTAGTAATCCAAGTCCAAGCTACAAATACATCATTTTCACTATTGGTTGTAACATATGGTCCAACATGATCAATTGGATGTATTCTACTATCAGCAATTATCCCTCTTTCTTGAAAGCTTTCACCTTCATTAATTGAACGGGTTATCCTTACAATTACTGTTCCATTAATCAAAATATCATCGTAAGCAACGTAAATATTACCTAAACTATCTATTGTCATTGTTTCTTTATCAGCGAAACCAGCACCATTTGTAGCACTTACTGTTGACCAAGTGTAGCCATAATCATCACTTTTGGCTAGAGTTATCTGTGACAAGTCAGAAGTAATTGCTCTTGAATATTCTAGATACGCGTAATAGATAGTATCTTGATATAATGCAAGCCAAGGATCAGATTGCCCAGTAAAAATACCTTCAAACATAGGCATATTGTATGGTGTTGTCCAGGTTTTTCCATTATTATCTGATCTAGAAAAACTGACTCTTACACCTCCAGTATTATGCCCATCAGCATTTTTCCAACCAGCGAAAATTTTACCATCTGAATTTATTGCCAATGTTGGTTCAACATGATGAACATAATCACCATCATTAGTGGAAATTAGTATATCCTCTGAAAAACCTACTATAAATGGTTCTTCGTTTTCAATAACCGTATCACTATTAACAAAAATCAAAGAAGGATAAATTAAAAGTTGTACAAATGATGAACAAAATAGAATAAAAGCTATCATAACTGCTTTTTTAGAAAGTGTCAATTAATTCAGCTCACAAAAATTGTATGACAACAAAGAATGAGAGTTATTTTTACTTATTTATCATTCTAGATATTCCCTTAAAATTTTTAAAGAGAAAATTCTTTGTGATTCAATAGAAAGATCACAATTGTTATTATTTAAAATAATGAGGTTTAGCAATGACTGATATGAAAACTCCAATTTATGATTGGCATAAAGAGCATGGGGATATGGCTTCTTTTGGTGGATGGTCATTACCTATGCAATTTTCTTCAATAAGAGAGGAACATCTGGCAGTTCGTAATAACGCAGGTATTTTTGACGTTAGCCATATGGGACGATTTCGTTTTACTGGGAAGGATGCCTTCCCTATTCTCAATAAGATTCTTCCAAGGAATCTTATGAAGCTTGCAGATGGTCGATGTGGGTACAGTTATTTATTAGATGAAAATGGTGGAATGCTTGACGATTGTGTAACCATGAGAAAAAGCGAGGATTATGCTATTTTTGTTTGCAATGCAGGTCCAAGAGTTAATGACTGGAATCACATGATTACATTCATTGATAGTGAAAAACAAAAGAAATCAGATTTAGATATTAATTACTATGATTTTACTTTAGATTCTGCTATGTTCGCTTTACAAGGTCCTAAAGCAATAAAAATTCTTGAGTCAATGACTGATGATGATATTCCAAGAAGTTGGAGTTATTTTGAAACTAAATTAGCTGATATAGATGTTAAAGCATCAAGAACTGGTTATACAGGCGAAGATGGTTTTGAAATAACCGTTGTAGCAACCAAGGAGACTATCGCTCCAATTGCAATAAAACTCTGGGAAGCAATTCTTGAAGCAGGTAAACCTTTTGGTTTGCTTCCGTGTGGTCTTGGTGCTCGAGATACTTTAAGATTGGGTGGTGGTTTACCACTATCAGGTCAAGATTTTACAACCGATTATGATCCTTTTGAAATGGATTTAGGAATTCAAGGTATCTTCATTGATATGACTAAAGATTTCTTTATTGGTCAGGAAGCTCTCAAGAAGAAATACCCTACAGTAAATGAAGAAGGTAAACTTACATTAAAAGAAATGACTCAGAAAAGAGTTGGGTTAGAACTTCTCAAAAAGGGTATACCAAGACATGGTTATGATATTGAAAAGGATGGCAAGAAGATTGGTGAAGTTGCTAGTGGTTCTATATCACCATTAACAAGTAAAGGCATTGCTATGGCTATTTTACCTTTGGAATATACTGACCTTGATACTGAATTGACCATCAAAATTAGAGATAAACCCAATCTTGTAAAAGTAGTCAAATATCCTTTCTTCGACACTACAAAATATGGTCGTAAAAGAGAACAATAAGATGGAATGAGAAATCAATCCATCATTTCTTTCTTTATTCTTCTTTCATCATTAAATCATCAATTTTAGGTGCTTTTGTATCTGATTCATCAGGACAGTGCACTAATGCGTTCCAAATTTCTCCATCTGTAACTCTACCGGATGCTTTTACTTTTTTACCCACAAATTCAGCAAATTTGGCAGTATCAAATTCTGGAGGAACTGATTCCCAGGGGCTAATTGCAAATAACTTGTACTCTTTACCATCTTCTGTTGCAAGAATGTACACATTGTTTTTCTTTGATACTACTCCAAAAATTTCTTGTTCTACCATATAATCACCATTATTTACAATCATTTTCTAACAATTATCTTATTCTTTCAACAAATCTCCGACCATTTCTTCCAATTCTTTCTCTTCTTTTGCTTTCATTGCTGCTATTTGGTTCT
>JAUVZH010000155.1 GCA_030602675.1 Candidatus Heimdallarchaeota archaeon
GTTACATTGTAAACTCTAGTAATATTTGGTCTCCAAACATAGGATAATATTTCTGATTGTCCTACGTTGAGGTTAGCAAAAGTTTGATTTGCTACTTCTTTCCCATCTATGAACAATTTAGCATGAACATTAGTTTCATCGTTTAAGCCATAATTTGAGATTGATACATTTATCTCTTGATTTGTGTCGTTCTCAACAGTAGTTGGCATATAGAGATTAACAGATAGATCATGTGGTTGCGGTGGTAATACAGCTAGATAAGCGTTAACTAATCCATAACCAAAATATTGGTCCCATCCTGGGTCTCCTAAATCATCAACAGCAGTTTGCATTCGGTTTCTTACTTGACCAAAATTCCAAGAAGGAAACTCAGCTCTAATAAGAGCAGCAACTGCTGCAACATGTGGCCCAGACATTGAGGTACCACTCATATAACCATAACTACCAGTAGCTACACGATAACAAGAATAGACGTCCACACCCGGAGCACTAAGCTCAATTGTTGGACCATAAGTGCTGAAACTTGCTAAGTTATCGTTTATATCTGTTGCACTAACTGAAATTACTTCTGGATAAGCAGCAGGATAATTTGGATTTGAGCTTGCACTATTGCCTGCAGAAGCAACAACTATAACATCATTGTCTCTAGCATAAATACAAGCATCATGTAGAACTTGAGCTGCTGGAAAACCATAGCTGTTAGAAAGTATAGTTGCACCATTATCTACCGCATAAACAATACTTTGAGCAGCATTATCTACTGATCCATAACCTCCTGCATCAAAAGTTTTGACTGCCATAACAGATACATTAGCTACACCGGCAATACCAATCGAATTGTTTATTGTTGCTGTGATAATTCCTGCACAGTGGGAACCATGATTGTGGTCATCCATAGGATCATTATCATTGTTTTCGAAATCGTATCCAATTGGTACATATTGTGAACTTAAATCAGGATGGTTATAATCGATTCCTGTGTCAATAACCGCAACAAGTACAGAGCTTCCTGAACCACTTTCTATGCTCCATGCTCTATCTGCTTCTATCCTCTCTGGTCCCCATTGTATTCCCCAATTTGGATCATTAGGTGTACCCTCCACAGACATGACATAATTTGGTTCAATATAGCTCACAGCTGAAAGTATTTGACACTTCTCTATAAACAAATCAAGATTATTAATAGGCACATCAACTACAATGGCATTTAATTTCGCTAGTTTCTCCTTTACAATAACATTATCATTATACATCAAATGTTCAAGGAGTAAATTACTGCTGAAGTATTTATTATAACCTCCAATAATCATACTTACATATCTGCCATCCACAAGAACATTTGCATCTGAAGCTTCAGAATACAAATTACCTTGAATTCCAGCACGCTTTAATACTGAACTCAAAGGTGCTACCTGTTTATTTCCTGTTACAAACACACCGTCGAATTGAAACAGTTCATTAGTATCAGGTAATATTTCTTCCCACTCATTATTATCGTTCCATTCACTTACATCATCAAAGTAATCTGAAATTAGAATCCCTTGTGTAAGAAGTGGACTAAAAATCAAAACACCAACAATAACGAGTACTGATATTCGCAAAGATTTTGTTGTCTTCTTCAATTTAAACCCCGCATATATCCCTCATTTTTCCTAGAGATATTTCAATAATTGATATTGAATAATTTGAGTATAAAAAACATTCTCAATTATTACAGTTAAATTAGTTTTCAGCAAAATGACTGAATGAAATTTTCTGTCGATTCATTTCAATAATTTGGATATACTAACCTAATAAGAAAAATTCGAAAATCAAAAAGAAATCTACCTGTGTTTTCTTTTTGAATTTATTGTAAAAATTACAATTACTCCAATAGAAATAATTGAGATAGCTATTGTACCATATAATGAAAAACCAATTCTTTTCGTAGTAGGATTGTCAATAGTGAATGGAGAAGCTGTTTGAGCACTAGTTGTAAACATCCCATCATTCGCTTCTACTTTTAATTCGTAATCACCATTTTCAACTGTAGTAGTATCCCAAATTATGCTAGTATTTGTTAAATCTTGAAAGATTCTTATCCAATCATCATTACTCTTGATATAAATCGAGTAAGTTAAATCATCTCCATCTGGGTCACTACCTGTCCAGGATATTGTAATGTCACCAGAATAGTTACCACTGCCAACTGGTGTTAACAAGTTAAGAACAGGTGGTTGTTCTTCTATTGGACTTAGTACTTCAACATAAAACATTTCAATATTATTTAGAATCCGTGCTTCATTTAAAACATGTTCAACAAAGATTGTAATATTGTAAAGTCCACTAGATACAGGAATCCAACTATAATAATATTCAATTATTTCATCAGATAACAAAGACGGAAATGTTTGACTATCAACTTCAGTATTATTGACAAATATACTTAGCTCTACATTCGATTCATCCAATAATCCTCGATTTTCGATAATAGTAGTAATATTGTTGATAGAATTTTCTTCTGCATAGAAATTTTCACCACTTTCCTCATTAAAAAGAAAGTCAACAGCGAGATCATGATTAGGTTTGATTTTTGTAAACAGAATTGCTAAATCATCGGTAGAGCCTGAAATACCACTGTAAACATTATAGTAACCAGTATTTGGACCATAATTAAGTCCTATAGTTGGTGAATCAACAGTTGTGAGATAATCATATTGAAAGAGGATGTCACCATTTCTGTAAAGCACTAATTCAAACGTTCCAGCTTCTGCTCCTCCGTAATTATCTATACCTAAGTATTCAATCACAACTTTTTCTGAATCAGTAAAGGAATAAACATTACTTGCTGGATCTAAATCATCCCAGTACAAAGCAACTGCATAGGAGTATTCAGAGTAATTAGATGGAAAATTAACATTAATATAATCAACTGGATTGGTATTGAAAAACGACATCCAACCATTGCTACTGACATATAAGGTGTTAAATGATTGGTCATAAAATTCGAATGAAAATGGCAATGGAACAGCTTCATAATCATCATCACTTAGCTGTAAAAGTGTTCCACTTGTGGCATCAATCCATTGATATGATACACTATCATCCATTAGATAATTAGTTAATTCTGCAGCAATCACATCTGCAGTTACCAAATTATTCTCTGTATCTGTTTCACCAGTAACAGGTTCCGCAAAAGCTGTAATATTGTAGGTATCCTCGGATGTGGGTTCCCAAGAATAGGATAATGTTTCAGATTGGTCAACAAATAAATTAGTATATGTTTGACTAGCAACTTCAGCTTCATTAATGAAAAGTTTTACTCGAACATCTGTTTCATCACTTAATCCCCAATTGGATACCGTGGCATTTAATATATTTGTGGTAAACACCTCAACATTGGATTGTGTTTCAAGTTCAATATTAAGGTCATGTGATGGTGGTTGTAAAACAGCTTGATATGCATTAATTAACCCATAACCAAAGTATTGGTCCCACCCAGCAGCTCCTAAATCCTCAACTGATGATATAAGACGTTCCCTTACTCTATTAACATCCCAACTTGGAAATTCAGCTCTAACTAGTGCTGCAACAGCTGCGACATGTGGTCCAGCCATTGATGTACCACTCATATAACCATAACTACCAGCAGCTACACGATAACAAGAATAAATATCTACACCTGGAGCAGCTATTTCAATTGTTGATCCGTAACTGCTAAAACTTGCTAGATTATCACTATCATCAGTAGCGCTGACTGAAATTACTTCTGGATATGCTGCAGGATAATTTGGAACTGTATTACCATCATTTCCTGCTGAAGCTATAACAATAACGTCATTATCAATTGCATAAATAGAAGCATCTCTTAAGACAGTTGCAGGTGGGAATCCATAGCTATTTGAAAGAACGTCTGCACCTGCATCAACAGCATAAACAATACTTTGAGCAGCATTACTTACAGAACCAAATCCACCGGAATCAAAGGTTTTTACAGCCATCACCTGAATGTCAGCAACTCCTGCTATACCAATGGAATTGTTTATCGTTGCTGTGATGATTCCTGCACAATGAGTCCCATGACCAGGATTGTGATCATCCATGGGATTATTATCATCATTTTCAAAATCATAACCAAGAGCTACATATTGTGAGCTAAGATCAGGGTGATTATAGTCAATACCAGTATCAATGACTGCAACTAAAACAGAACTACCAGATCCACTTTGTATACTCCAAGCTCTATCAGCTTCGATTCTTTCTGGTCCCCATTGTCTCCACCAGTTTGTGTCATTTGGTGTTCCTTCTACAATCATGATATAATTTGGTTCAACATATTTAGTTGTAGAAAGCTCTAAACACCTCTTAACAAAATAATCAAGTGAATTTACTGGAACATCAACTACTACAACATCTAAATTTGACAGCCTTTTTTTGATAATCGCATTGGTGTTATCAATAATATCTCTAATTGTAGAATCATAGCTGAATATAGCATTAGTTCCACCAACTAACATACTAACATAAATACCATCAACAAGCACTTGAGCATTGTTAGTATCTTTAAAGAAATCATTACTCATTCCAGCTTGCTTAAGTACAGAGCTCAAAGAAGCAACTTGCTTATTTCCAGTAATAAAACTTCCATCAAACATGAAAGACTCATTCCCTTCAGTTCTAAATTTCTTAAGAGAATTATTATCGAAAGTTTTCTTTAAATTCTGAGAGTGGTTGGTAAATAAAATTCCTTGATTTGAGAGAGAACTTAAAGCAATAACAGCAATTAAAGCGAAAATAAAAACTTGAATAGAACTTGCCTTCTTCATCTTATTTGACCTTGTATTAATCCCTTGTATTTCAGAGATAAATCAGATAATCATAAGTGTAGGAATGAAATATAAAAAATCTTCTCAACCAACTAGATTTTGTAAAATACTAGGATTATCGAATGTCCTCAATAACCAAGATAGTAAATCTTTTCTAGTAATTAACTTTGAAATAAAGAGATAATTATCAAAAAGAAAATCATCTTTGCTTTCTTCTTCTTGATTTTATTGTGAATATTACTATTATACCCAAAGCAGTTATTGTAAACAAGCTAATTCCAAGCATTCCTACACCTAAACCCCCAGTTTGATTTTCAATGGTGAATGGGTAGTCAGTTTGAGCTTCTACAGTAAAAACACCATCTGATGCTATTACTTTTAGTTCATAGACACCGTTCGGAACTGTTTTCGTATCCCAGAAATAGGATTCAAAAGTTAACTCGCTAGCAATTTCCTCCCAACTTGTTCCATCCCAAATATAAACGGAATAAACAAGTATATCACCATCTAGATCATTTCCATTCCATCTGATGTTCACATTTCCTGAAAATGATTCTCCTCCAGTTGGATTAACTAATGCTAATGTAGGTGCTTGTTCATAATTGTCTATAATAAATGCATTTGATTCATCAGTGACAGCAAAATATCCATCTGTAACTATTATCCAAAAACGATAATCAATTCCATCTATGTACAATGTAGTATCAAATTGATAACTTGTCTGATCAATAAGATTAGACGCAAAGATAATCCAGCCACTAACACCTCTTCGATAGTATAAAGTGAATTGTAAAGATTCATTGTCTAAATCTGAAGCTGTCCATGTGATGGTAATAGTACCACTAACAGGACTTGCTATTGTATCGATATTAACAGTAGGTGGATCTGGATTGTAAACAGTAAAATCAGCAGCTGAGATATCTTCGGTTGTGAAATTCCCATCATTAACTACTATTCGTATGCGATATGTTGTTCTATCAATTAGACTAATTGTACTCCAGAAATAACTAGTAGAACCTACTACAAACCCCATATAGGTCCAGTTTACTCCTGAATTCTCAGAATAATATAATGCATATGTTAACACATCCCCATCATAATCTGTTTCATACCAATTGATAAAGAAAGCTCCTGCAACCACTTCTCCACCATTTGGAAATTGTATAGTTACATAGGGAACATGATCAATTGTAAAGGGGGTTAAAGATTGATCAGTGACTATAAACATCCCATCTGTTAGGTTAATTCGTAAGAGATAATCAGAACCACTCAGAATTGGACGTGTATTCCACAAATAGTAAGTATTATTTATTCCAGTTGCAATTTCTATCCAGCTAGTGACATTCCAATAATATAGCGTTGCTGATATACTTGCACCATAATCTGGATCATTGGCATTCCAAATAATTAAGAAATTACCGCCTATTGTTTCTCCACCTGTTAGTGTTACCAAGCTAACTGTTGGGGGTTCAGGATGATCAATTACAAATGTACTGTTTGTGTAATCTACTATTGTCCAATAGTCGTCTTCAGTTGTAATCCTTAACTCATAATAAATCCATTCTGGGAACAAAGTTACGTTCCATTCATATTGATTTACATTTTCAACTTCTGCTATGAAAACCCAATCGGAGCCATTCCAATACTCCAGTGTAAAGTTTAGTAACATTCCATCTGGATCATAACCAATCCAGGTAATTGTTACTACACCCC
>JAUVZH010000112.1 GCA_030602675.1 Candidatus Heimdallarchaeota archaeon
GGAAGACATCGATCCAGAATGCTCATATAAATTATGTGCATACCAATACCAATCTAACAAATCACTGGCATTTGTACAGATTAAGTTATCGACATCATAAAACAACCATTCTAATTTTCCATCTCCTTCCAAATCAACCAATGTAGTTTCAAATTGCCAATTCGTATCAAAAGCACCATTAACGAAATCTTCAGACCCATCATTATTTAACTGAACGGCTCCTAACGCCCATGTAAGAATAATTTCATATGCATCATCATTGTCTACATCACCAACTACTGGAGCGCTTCCATGATAATTACCACTTGTGTAATTCCACAATTGATTGCCTCCTCCATCTAGACAGTAAAGTCTTGGCTCTGTAGAAGCTGCTAAAATGTTTAGATGACCATTTTGTTCAATATCAACAATTAGTGGCGAATATACAATTGATCCTTCGACTGAATAATTCCACATTTTAATACCATTTTCATCCAAACAGTAAATTTGTCCATCAAAGTCTGTTACAATTACCTCAGCACGACCATCAGCATCAACATCTGCAACTGCTGGCGAAGAATAAATGACACCATTTGTATAGAATTTCCATTCTTCATTTCCTTGGTTATCGACACAGTAGACAGTTTTGTCATCACAACAAACAATAATCTCTAAATATCCATCATGATCAATATCAATGAATGCTGGTGAAGAATAGATATTTCCTAATGTAGTAAATGTCCATACCTCAGAAATACCAACAGCATTAGGTTCTAGAACCTGATAATGCTCTTGTGTTCTAGCATCCACATTATTCCTAAATGGTACAAAAAACAACCAACTAATCATAAAAATTGCAAATAATCTTCTTTTAACCAAAATAGCTTTCCTCCCAAGTTTGAAAAACAATTAACATAGCAAATTAGGAATAATAAGGATTTTTATCGAAAAATTAACGACTAAACAATAGCTGTTTTAGCAACTCTTCATCAAATTGCATGCCTTTTTATAATCATGCAAACCTAGCTATAGCGATTCAAATGACAATTTATGATCCAAGTAGATTAGAAATGGCTATCACAAGAGTTAGCAATTGGGTATTAACGCGTTACTATAAGCGATTTATAGATGAACTTGAACTGCAAGAGAATGACAAAGTGCTTGATTTTGGTTCGGGAACAGGTTATATGACAAAACTCATATCAAAGAAATTACCAGGAGAAGAAAGCTGGATTACTTGCGTGGAAATATCCGAAAAGTGGACAAAAGCTGCAAGGAAGAATTTGAAGCGATTTAAGAAAGCTGATTTCTGCACTGGGATGATAACAGAACTGGTTATGAAAGAAAAGTTCTATGATAAAGTAGTCATTCATGTGGTACTACATGATATTGCTAAAGATGAACGTCAAGCAGTAGTAAAAGCACTGACTAAAACGTTAAAGAAGAAAGGAAAATTGATCATTCGTGATCCAACAAATCCATCACATGGAATGCCTCCAGAAGAAATACGAGAAGTGATGAAAAAAGCCGGAATGGTAGAATTACATTCACAACTAACTGAAAGAAAGTTTCTTGGAGAAGTATTTGATGGTGTTTTTGAAAAGAAATAACCACCATCATTAACTATTATTCATTACCTAGTTTGGCAATTAAATTAAAATTAATAATAATTTCTTAAAATTTTCTTGATTTGGTTAAGAACAAAGCTAGTGTATTCCTTTTGATAGTCCAATTTTTGAGCATATTGTAGAGGAAAGAGGAATTCAGGTTGTAGAAGCTCAACATTGCCATGAACTATTCCCCAAATAAACATTGTGAATTTGGTTGGATCGACATTTGAAAGTTCCTTATTGTCAACTGCTTGATTAACAACTTGCAACATCAAATCAAAGGATTCGGGTTGATAATTGGATTCTATAGGACCGATGGAGCTAGAAGGTGGTGCCGGAGTCATAAACATCATTCGATATCTTTCAATATCTTCGATAGCAAAATTCAGATAAAATTCAGCTAGCTTCTCTAAAAGATCAATCGATGAACCTTGATGTGTATCAATAACCGCTTTCATATTCTCAGTGAATTTTTGAAAATCTTCTAGTATAACTGCAAACCATAATTCCCTTTTACTTTGAACATAATTGTATAGGTTTCCTTGTTGCATATCCACCTTTTTAGCAATCGCTCGCATGCTAAACCCTTCTGAACCATACTTGAGAAATAGTTTCCTTCCTTCAGTTAGTATTTTTTGAAATTGCGTGGCTTTCTTTTCAGGGGACCTTGCTCTTTTTTTAGACATAGTTGCTAATTTCTTTTCAAAGCATAAAAAGTTTTAGATGAACACCGTTCATTTACAAAGATATATAAATGAGGAAATCTATTATTTAAATGAACACCGTTCACCTAACTGATGTGGTGAAAGAAATGAAAAACAATGAACAAAAAATATCAGTAGTATTAGGAGGAACCGGAGGAATAGGTTCCGCAGTAGTAAGAGAGTTGATTGAAAAGAAAAGAGCAGTTAGAGTAGTTACTAGGAATGAAGCACACGCTCAAGAGCTTTTCAAAGGTATGAAAGTAGAGATTGTGCAAGCAGATATGCTTTCATTAGAACAAACAAGGAAAGCTGTAGAAGGAGCAGCATACGTTTACCATTGCATAGGAATTCCTTATACAAGATGGTTGAAAGATTTTCCAATCATTCAGAAGAATATCATTGAAGCAATGGTTGGAAAGGAAGCAGTTTTAGCTTATGCAGACAATTTGTACATGTATGGAAAGGCAAATGGTGAGAAAATAGCTGAAGAGCATCCACAAGAAGCAACATCAAAAAAGGGACAATTAAGAAGAAGATTAGCAGAAGAATTACTAGAGAAGCATAAAGAAGGAAAATTGAAAACGGTTGTAGTAAGATTCGGAGATTTTTACGGACCAAATGTCGTAAATGGCTTTACAATACCATTATTCAAAAATCCAATAGCAAACAAAACAGCTTCTTGGATAGGTGACTTAGAACAAAAGCATTCGTTGATATACATAGATGATGCAGCAAAAGGATTCATAGAAGCAACAGAAAACCCAGAATTATATGGAAAGATTTGGCATATTGAAGGAGCAGAAGCAGTTACTGGAAGAGAATTCATTGAGATGATTTTTGGTCAACTGGGTTACAAACCAAAAATGAAGGTACTAAAGAAAGGAACAATCAGCTTTCTAAGTCCATTTGTGCCCATCGTTAAAGAGATTAAGGAACTGTTGGATCAATGGGAGCATCCATTCGTAATTGATGGAACAAAATACAGAGAAGTGACCGGAATAAATGGCTATACTTCTCACAAAGAAGCAATAGCAAGAACACTAGCATGGTTTGAAGAAAACAACTGACAATTACTCTGACTATTGAAGATAAAATTGCCAAACCCAATCGACAGCAGCGTGTAGAAACGCTGCTCCAAATAAACCACTTTTTCGCCAAACATAACCATAAGCTATTCCAGCACATGAAGCAAAAAGAATGTAATGCCAGACAAACTCTGGAGAGGTGTTGTTCCAATGAGAAAGACCAAAGACGAACGAGACTAAAACAAGCGTGTAACGTTTTGTATGGGGATCTTTGAATTTTTTATCTAACTCATTAAGGATCACTCCTCGAAAAATGAATTCCTCAGGAAGAGCAATAGTAATGTAAATGGCGATAAAAACTAGCACTTTCATCCAAGGTTCAGTAGTAGTATCAACATTCCAGTAGAGAAAACCAGTAGCAAGACCAATGGGAGTTATAACAACTAGCAATAATGGTATCATTAAGAAGGAGTATTTTATAGCTGCAATAGTTGGTTTGGAGTTCACTTTGTTAGGATCTTTTTGATTAAAAGGAGCATAGATGATAAATAGGAGCTGAACGACCCAGAGAGTCGTTAAATTGTAACCAAGGTCTTGATAACCATCAAAGAGAACCATAGTATGACGATGATCAAAACCGATCCAAAGCAAAAGAGCACTAATAATAATAAAAATTGAGCGATTAGGGATCGAGGGGGAGAAGCTTAAACCAATAATCATGAGTGAGATCGGTAGAATATACCAAGTAAGGAAAATAGTAATCGTACTAGCAGTTAGCGTTTCACCAATAATGGAAATAAGAAAGAAAGGAAGAATAACGGAAAGGAAAGAAAGGTTAACGAAATCAGCTTTATTTTTGTGAATGAATTGTTCATACCTGTCCATGATACCCTTCTTGCTAAAAACAAATACCCCTGAAACCCAAATGAAACTGAGAAAAGCTGCTAGAACGTTTTTTAGAGCTGTTTCTTGAGGAAAGAGAAAAACAAGGGCAAAGGAAAGTGAGCCTACTATAATACTAGAAACAACTAACCAGAAGGAATTAGAATGGATAATGAGCCTTTTTTCCATCTGCATAGTCTCTATCATACATCAAAGCTAGTATTTACATTGAAAAAACTTCTTGAAAAAGGAAAATGCTTTAGCTGATTCAACTACATCGTATGCAAGATCTTCTTCTACCGCAAGTATCTTGGCAACAAGCATCACAACAACAATTGCAGCAACAGTGAGCAATATCCTGATCTCTACTTCGTAAGATGAAAATTCTAAACAATTCATAAAAAATGCTTATAGGCCACAAGCAAAAACCGTTTTTGTTTCTAAATATTCTATTCAGTAATTTTGATGTTTTCTTCATCTAAATCCCAAACCAAACAAACAATCTAGTTGTTTCATTACTTTTTTTGAGGAAAATAAACTTTTTTGTAATGAAATTAGTTGGTGCTAAAGGTAACAAAATGTGACCTCAAATAGTGAATCTGCTTTTTAAAGAAAGACAGTCTACTCAAGTAGAGATGATATATGATGATGAAACCATTCAATTTGCAAATTTCAAAAGAAAGATTAGACGGGCTTGATACCTATCTCGAAGAAGCGATAATTAAAAGAAAAGTTCCAGGATTAGGGATTTCTATCGTTGTAGATAATGAGATTATCTATTCAAAGGGATTCGGATTACGAAATATTAAGAAGAAAGAAAAAGTAACAAAAGATACTATCTTTCCAATAGGTTCTACAACAAAACCATTTACATCAACAGCTATAGCAATGCTAGTGGAAGATGGTTTACTTGAGTGGGATAAACCAATAAGGAATTACTGTCCTGAATTTAAATTCAAAGATTCATACATAAATGAGAATGTGACTATTCGAGATATTTTGGGACACAGAACAGGTATGCCAGGACACAATTTCGTTTGGTTTGGATTCGAACCCGAGATCACTTATATGGATAAAGTACAATACTTGGATGCATCTAAACCATTCAGAACTACTTTTCAATATTGTAACATTCTCTACTGCTCAACAGCAGAATTAATTGAAAAGCTAACTGGAAAGAGTTACTCGGAGTTTGTGAAAGAACGAATATTAAAACCGTTAGGCATGAAGAAGACATTCTTCTCTAGAGAAGATGTATGGAAGGATTCTGATTATGCTGCATTATATACAGAGAAAGATGGAGAAATAATTGAGTCAGCAGATATCGATTTAAAATTTGGGGAAGGATCCGGGAACATAAACTCAACAGCAGAGGATATGGCTAAATTTTTGCGATTTCACTTAAGCAAAGGCAAAGTAAATGACAAAGAACTCTTATCCGAAACGAATTTAGTAAAAACACACCTGCCAGCAACAATCATTGGACCACGATCAATGTTGGATGATGTCTACCCAGAAGAAAAATTAGTTCACTATCAAAGTTATGCTCATGGTTGGATTTGTGAATTTTATAGAGGAAATAGAATGAATTATCATGCAGGCAGTTATCAAGGATGTTGTCACATAGCGAGCTTCTTACCAGACCTAAACATAGGTATTGATATTTTAACAAACACTATCGAGAGCTTTCTAGGACATATTCTCCACTACCATATAATAGACCGATTGTTAGGATTAGAGCAAATAGATTATTTAGTAGTAGATGAGAGGATAATGAATTACATTAAAGAAAACAAGAAAAAGGGTCAAGAAAGAAAGGAAAAAGAGAAAGTAAAGAAAACAAAACATTCTCGTCCCCTAGAAGATTACGTTGGAAAGTACACACATCCAGCTTATTCAGATTTCAAGTTCAAACTAGAAGATGGGAAGCTAATCACAAATTTTGGCATACATACCAGCGAAGCAATTCATTATCACTATGAAATTTTTGAAGTAAATCTAGGCATTTTTGGTGTATCAATATTAGTTAATTTTGAAACAAATCAAAAAGGAATAGTACACGGATTGCGGATACAAACTGAACCAGCGTCAGATCCAGCATTCTTCAAGAAGGAGGATAATCCTTCTTGAAACCTTCGTTTCGAAAAAATCCCTGTATCCTTTTCTAGTTAATACACATATCCTTTATAAATATTAAAAATACAAAAAAATTAGTGAAAAAATATCTTAATTGTAAAATCAGGTTTGTGATTAAACATGAGTGATAATCAATACAAAAGTGAATATCAAACGCTAAGCTTCTACTCCATAGGAGGAAAATGGGGTTATGCGATAATGAGATTAATGGATTCAAGTAAAGTAATGAAAGTTAGATTAGCTAAATGTAAAAAAGGTGATGACTTCCCTCAAAGTAAAAAATACGAGTGGACAGACATTCCAGTAGAACATGTAGCTAATTTTAGTCAAGTGCAAAAGATAAACTTCAAACCAACGGATAATTTCCAAAATCTAGCTGATATGATTATCAAGGAACTTGCTGTTGTTCAAGAACTTAATGAAGCTCAAGAAGGTAAAGAGAAGACTGAAGAGCCAACTGAATAGACTTCAAACATAAATTAATAAAAAATAAGGGGAAAATTCCCCTGAATTTTAACCCAACCCTTTCTTACGTCTAAATAATATTGATACAGCTGTTAAGGAAGCTGCGGTACCAACATTTACAATCACTAAAATACTAATAACTGCTTTCAGCGTTGGCGTAAGCTGAGGAGAAGTTTCATTTGATGTTGGTATTGGTGAATAGTCTATTTCTGGGTAATCATGGGGATCATTTGGATTAGTATTGTATAAAATTTCAATAGAATCAATAAACGAATCGTTATCTGAATCAGGATTTAATGGATTTGTATGAACATAACCTGTAGTATTTGCACCAGGATTTGAGGGAGCATAGGTACCAAGAACTTCACTACCATCATTAAGCATATCATCATCTGAATCTACATCATTGGGATCAGTGTTATGATTGTATTCTTTTATGTTGAATAAATTGTCATTATCCGAATCACCTAATGAATCATCAACTAGTGGATTAAGGTCGTTAATTACTTCCCATCCATCAAGCATACCATCAGAATCTGTATCGGGAATGTTTGGATTAATATTTGCTAGATATTCATCGAGATTAGCAAGGTTATCTGCATCAGGATCATCTGTAGAATCATCTGATAAAGGATTCAGTGAATGTTCTACTTCCCATCCGTCATCCATACCATCGTTATCCGTATCAAAATCCATTGGATTAGTTTGGTAGTAATAAACTTCTTCACTATCAATTAGTTCATCAGAATCTGAATCTTGATTATTAGTATCAGTATTGTAGGTTGTTTCCTCTAAATAATCAGACAGGTTATCTCCATCATTATCTAAAATGATGATTTCTAATCCTTGTGAGTAAGAAGCAACATAAGCTATACCATCAACAACTTCAAGCTCATTACTTACTCCACCATCATCATACTGTCCAATTACAACAGGAGTAGTAGGAT
>JAUVZH010000149.1 GCA_030602675.1 Candidatus Heimdallarchaeota archaeon
TTTACATATTCACAATTTTCAACTATTTTGGGAAAATAGTATGAATAATAATTTTTTGTTCTTTGAATTTAGGAAATCTAATTTTTCTTAATTCATTGAATTTCTCCTTCAAAGAGGATTTATTTGCTTTTAATTGAGGAATTTGAATTTCTCCTTGAAGAATCATAGTTAAGTTGCTAAGAAAAACCTCACATTCTTGATTGAAGACATTAACAGTAGAATTTGGATTCACTTGTGTCAATACAGAATTGCAATCATTAAATCCTATTTTGTTGCTGATATCAAATAACATAACACCAATAAACTCTGGGAGATTTTGAGAAAAAACTTGTTCTAGTATTGAGCTTAAAAAGCTATCATCAATTGTATCATGAAGTATTAAATTGTCTTTTAAAGTTCCAAGATCACTAATATCCATAATTATTAAACTAGGTTTATTTTTAGGGAGCTGTGATTTCTTTTTTCTTAAGGAATTTATCAGATATTTTCGGATAATTTCTTTGTCGAAATAACTTTGATTTTCTGACATTGGAGAAAAAACAATTTCACTAATGCTTTCAATGGAGGGATTTATTATAAAAATACCAATTTTGCTATTTGATTGAATACTAAAATTATTTTGTGACAAGAGATGAATTAAATAGGATTTTAATTTTGAAATTTCTGTTGCTTGTATGGGTTGAGTATTTAAATTAACAGTAATCCGCAATAATCTATTATGTTTATTTGCGAATTTGTGTAGCTCTAAACATAATGCTATTAATTCATTCATAATTTCAAACTCATATCTTCCAGTTAATTCAAAATAGATAGAATTTGAAGGTTCATTTGATAGTTGAATTATTTTCAAATCAGGTCTCTTACCAGAATCAATTGGTGGATCAAATTTTATTTGCCAATTCGAATCATGTTTGAGTAATCGAGCTGCAATCATTAAACCTAAACGGCTATGTTGATATTCAATTTTGCTTCTATATAAAGAATTAATAAAATTCTTTAGACCAGGAGTATTTTCTGGAATTAAATTAATCCAGAAATTAAGATGATTAAACTCTCTTAAAAACATATCAAAATTATTTGTAGCAATAAATTGTACAATAGGATTGCAAGGAAATCTTTCTGCTAATTTTTGAAATTCGTTTAATGTAAAGAAATTATCTAAATAGCCCATATATATTGCCCCAATTGTTTGTTTTCAATAAATAATTAATTTATTTCGATTATGATTATATAAATAATAAAATCAATATTCAATAATGTTAATTTGATTATTTAATTTATCTAATAGATTAAGCAGAAACTGATTAGTGAAACACTAATAAATTTCAAATAATTTTTTGGAAGAATTAGAGTATTGTAAGAGTGTAGAATTTTTCACACTTCTTCTTTAAGGTCTAGAAGTCCATTTCGGTAATGACACGCTTAGGTGGTAAGTACCTGCCGGCTGAGCATCTCGCCGAAGACTCGACGCGAACACTTAATTATTGAAAAATAAAAAAAAAGAGAAAAAATTAACATTTTCCGTTTTTAATATCCTTTTCATCGATTACATCGCAACAATATGAACGATATTTTTCACTATTACTGAGGTATTGTTGGGATTTGGGCATGGATTTACTATTTTCTGAGATATGTGAAACGAATTTAGTAATAATAGTAGAATCATCAATTTTCAAACATGTTCCTCGAAGTCCATTAGCATT
Source organism: Candidatus Heimdallarchaeota archaeon (assembly GCA_030602675.1). Taxonomy (GTDB): domain Archaea; phylum Asgardarchaeota; class Heimdallarchaeia; order JABLTI01; family JABLTI01; genus JABLTI01. The sequence goes on from JAUVZH010000149.1 coordinate 1,704, forward strand.
ATCATTTGTATCTCGACCAAAAATCGCATATTTATCAACATTCTTCCTATATTGTGCAGTCTCAAATAGGTGCAGAAGCTCACTATCTATCTCGAAACCCCTACCTTCTGCAAAGAAAATATTTTCACAGATAAAGCAACAATCTCTCTCTAAAATCTCTCTTGAAAAACCATCTTTTAACCTAAAACTCTCTGAATCATAAGAAATTCCTTTGAAATCTGGTCTAGCAATATCTTTTATCCATTCATTGGAATCCTTATGCATTTTAGAAATTAAATTATAACCTATGAATTCTTTATTTTGATTATATTGGGGTTTTACATGAAGAGGGGATATTGGATGTTTTACCATCGTTATAAAATCTTCATTTTTACCATAAAGATGATAAGCTTGTTCAAAGGTAAGCAATTTGATAATTCTACCTAACCATACAATTTTCCGAATTGTCTCTTTATTGGATCCATTTAATCCCATAACATAGATTTCATCGTCTATAAGTTCAACCTCATCATTTTCACTCAATTCGAATTCTTTTCGAAGTTCTTTTCTCAGGGCTCTTTTACAGGGACCAAAGAAAATTAGTCTTTCATTTACTTTAAATGGTACATAGCATTCAACATTATCAGGACTATTAGTTGCACTGACAATATAACAATATAATCGCATATTTGAACTCTTCCAATTTTTTTAATCATTGATTCTATTAACAACAAAAGTCATATCATAATTATACAATTCAATAAAATCATGACCTTCTGTTGCAATCTTCAGTTCATTTGAAATATTTCTAGCAACAATAATTACTCTGATGTATTTATCAGAATGTGTTCTCTTGAGTAAATTTCTGTAAAGCAAGACTTGTCCTATAACCCTTTCATGACCTCTATTTACTTTCAACTCAATTATAACCAAATTCTTATTCTTATCTTCAGCTAAAATATCTATAAAACGATTTTTCCCATTTGGCATATTTAGAGCATATTCTTTTTCCAATACAATAAGATCAGGCTCTATTACATGAATATTTTTTAAAAGAAAATTTTGTAGATTACTTTCATCACCCATCGTAATATCTTCTTCATTTTCTTCTTCCTCAATTTGTTTTGATAATTCATTAACAAATCTTTTATACAAATTTACATAGAAATTTGTCTTTGTTATGCCATCTGGCCATACTTCATCTACAAATTTCTCAAAAATACCTTTTTCTTTTAATAAAACGACGATTTTTGCTCTTCGTAATGTAGAATCATATTTCAGATAAGTATCTTTTGAAGCTCTTATTTCTTCAGCTTCTAATTTTAGATTATTTTGCTCTAAAAATAGATATGCGTCTCTCAAAGGTAATGACTTAACCAAAATTCTCACCAATTTTTTTTTAGATAACCCTTTTCTCCTTTTCCAGAAGAAATATTAGCTATAAGATTTCCTAACAAATTATAAATGATTCTATATGATATTTTAGTAGTGAAAAGTAAAAATAAGCTTTACACAATTATAGGGACCTAAATTTAGATTAGGTTAGTTGAATTAAAAAATAAAATTAAACAATAATTGATGCTCTGATCCCACACTTCCTCTTTAAGGTCTAGAAGTCCAGTTCGGAAAGGACAAGCTTAGGGGGGAAGTACCTGCCAGTTGAAAATCTAAATGTTTAATGTTCGGAAGAATTAAAAGGTTTCAAACGATTTATTATGTAATCTCATTGAAAAGGAGATAACACTATGGGAAAAAGAAAATGTCATTTTATTTTGTTAATTTTGATTATTTCAATATTTTTCACAAATATATATACAAATAATGGTAATGGTACCTCAAAACTGGAATTTGTAGCGTCTTCAAGTAAAGAAGGAAATGGTTTGAATGAAGTCTATGATAACTATTTAATTGCTGCTGAGGGAACCGGGTTCTTTGTGATAATTGAAACAGGGCAGCTTTATGAAGCATATACTGAATATTTCGTTAATGTAACAATTCAAGTAATCGCTTTTGGACTATGGGTTGATAGAATATATGATATCTATATTGATCTAAGCCTTGTTTGGTCTGGAGGATATTGGAATTCAACCATAAGAGAAATACCTGAGATAAATGCTGAAGGAGCTTATGAATACACTATTTTTGGTATTGCTTTGAATGAAGGAGATTTTGGAACACTAGCAAATAATGAAGAAGTTTCTATGACTCTTTACTATTATATCGAGTTAACTGAAGGTGTTATACTCGTTCCTGATGTAACATCAGCTGGTCAATTTGATGTATTTGGAATCACTTATAGAAATACTGAAGCATCACCAGTTGCGGGAATTTATGATGTAGTTCTACCACCTGTTTACTCAGATTATGAAACAAAAATGGGTTTATCTGTTAGAACAAATGCTGTTTGGACTACTGAGAAGTTTTATACGGTTTTAGTTTCCTTTACTGCTGAAGAATTTCCATATGATGTTGATAGATTTCATACAATACAATTTAAGTTGCATTTCAAATATTCTAGTTATGATTACGTATCATATACTACAAATGATTTAGAAATTGCACTTGGAGATACGCTTGTCCATAATTATCATCTTGGATTTAGTACAAGTTCATTTGGTGGTTTATCAGAAGGACAACAAATCACGGTACAAATCTGGTTTGAAATGTACTATAAAGAAGGAGTAAATCTAGCCATTGATCCCGAATATTTCATTGGTCCCAGATATGTCTATGATATAACTCTGAAAAATGAAGCAGATTATACAACAGCTGGAACAAAAGTAACTCACAATATTGATATGGATACTTCTGTCATCTTAACTCACGTGGCAAAAAGAAGTTGGATATATGAGGACACAAATATCTATCTTAACTTCACACTATTCTTTGCATTTAACATTTACATAGAAATCAGCAGTAGCGTAGTTCTTGAATCATATGCACCAGAAGAAATTGCTACTATGGATCCATTCGAGTTATATGTGAAATTGTTAGAAAGTGATGAGGATATAAGTATTGGAGCACTACCTGTTCTTGGTTGCATAATTCATTGGATAGATAAGTCAGATGATTCAGAGTACACTTTTGAAAAACTAGATATGCCCGTACCGACACTTACAGATGTCGATGGTGATGGAACAAGTGTTACTTTTCTAAGTAAAACATTCTATTTGTGGGATAGTCCAATCTGGACAAATGGTTCTCTTCTAGATACTTATGGTTACTTCCTAATTGTGCAAGATGGAATAACCATTAATATTGCTGAGATAGAAATACTGCAGTATATTCTGATGCTATTTCCAGGAGTGACCATTCCAAGCTGGTTAGTGACACTTGATCTTGTTTTTGCCATACATATTTATCCAATGATTTACCAAATTCTCTATTTAGATTATGTTGGAACAGCAGCAACTATTGGACTAGAGGATGATGGATTATATGGATTCTTTGATTATGATACAACCGATACGATGGATATAAATGGTTATGGAAAAAGCACAATCACTCCAACAAGCGGTTCTACCTATTCAGTGGAAATGACACCTGGACTATTTACCTATTCATATACTGAAATCATGGGATCACTTGATATCAAACTAGATATATTAGGTTTCACCATCTTTCAATTCCCACTGATAAACCTTGTAAGCAGTGTTGAAGATTCAATTTCAATAGTTAGTTACGCTAGCGAATCCTTCACTAGAGATATTCAACTTGAAACAACAACCCCGACACCCACTCCCACACCTACACCAACTGATAATACAACTACTCCTACAGATGAAGGGGGTATTGTAATATGGTTAACTTTACCAATTATCGTATTTTCTGTATTTACATTAGTTATCTTTAGGAAGAAGAAAAGCTAATTCTTCTTCTCTTTTATTTTTTGAATTAGTATAATTTAGATGAATTAGAAATATTGTTTAATTCAATTAATTATTCTTTTTTGACCAATCATAAATCCCTTTCCTTTTAGTGAATTTATCAATGTCCCACTGAATTTGTTTAAGAGCTTTTTTGACACCAATATCAAAAATAGAGTCACTATATTGATAAAAACCTTCAGTATTCTGAAAGAATCTACCTATTGGATCAAGCATTACATATGAGCCATACATTAGGTCATTGTTTTCAAAGATTGCTTGAGGAATGTCTTTATGTGTGTTTTTGAAGTTCTCAAACTCATTGTCTGATATTAAAAGTGAATCTACTTTGCCATCATTTTCACCTTTAACTCTTAAAACTTGAAATACTTTCCACCTAATAGGTTTTAATTCTCTAATTAGATCACTCATATCTTCTTGCCAAGTTAATTTAGTAACTGTTGTGTTCAGATGTAGTTGAATGTTATATTTTCGCAATAAATCAGCTGTAGCTTTTATTCTCTCTAAATGCTTACCTTTACCTCTACCAAGTTGTATATTGACTTCACTAGAAGCACTATCCAAGCTTAAGCCAACTATACTGATGTAATTACAATTTTTTTCCAAGAAATCTTCTGTGAAACCTGTTCCATTTGAAACAATTTTATTTGCTAATCCTTGATAAAATGATTCCTTTAGCAATTCATCAAGATAATCACATAACATTGGTTCTCCACCTACAAAACTGATTTTCTCCGTTCCAGCTTCTTTCAAAAGCTTAGGAACTCTTAATGCTTTTTGTTTTGGCAGTATTTCTTTTTGATTTTTAAAAGTAGCAAAACAAAATCGACAATTCATATTACACCATGGCCAAAAATGCCAATTAACACTAATCGGTTTTCTTGAAATATTTCCCAACAAAAATCCCTCGACTTTTCACTTTAGATTATATTACAATCAAATATTAAAATATTATATTTGAATGAATTTTGTCATTAATTTGTAGGTTGTTTTGAACTTGAATTCATTAGAAACAAAAATAAATACAACAAGCACACACTTCTTCTTTAAG
>JAUVZH010000422.1 GCA_030602675.1 Candidatus Heimdallarchaeota archaeon
AAGCAAAACAACATTTGAGCGACTTTGATTTAAATATAAATACAGAATTAAAGGCTGAATCTAAATCTTGGGAAGAAGCAGTAGAAGCAAATAAGTTGACAATTGAGCAATATGAAAAGAGAGCGGTAAATGCAATAATTAGGATAAGAGAAAAACTATCCCATCTACCATTATCTGTCTCATTTAGTGGTGGTAAGGATTCTCTAGTTTGTCTCAATTTAGTTAGTAAGATTCCAGACACAGAATACAAAGTATTATTTGCTAATACTGGATTGGAATTTGATGAAACTGTTTCTTACATTGAGGAAATTATAGAAGAACTAGACTTGAAAAGTAACTTTTGCAGAAAGGATGTTCCAAAAGAGCGATTCTGGACAAGTGTGGAGAACTTTGGTCCCCCCGGCAAAGATTATCGTTATTGTTGTAAGCTACAAAAAATAGGTCCCATAAACGAATTAATTGAGGAATGTATAGGTGAAAAAACTCTAAGTATAATTGGTCAAAGAGCATATGAAAGCTTAGCTCGTTCTAAAAGTAAAACTCTATGGTCGAATCCATGGATACCTAATCAAGTTAATTTTACGCCAATCCAAAAGTGGACAGCACTGCATGTATGGCTTTACATTTTCAAAGAGAAATTGCATTACAATCCACTATATGAACAAGGACTTTCTCGAATTGGTTGCTGGTTGTGTCCTGCTAGTGACCAAGCAACATTTCACATTATTAAAGATTTGAATAAAGATCTCTGGGAAAAATGGATGAGATTCTTACAGAGGTGGAAGGAGAAGAATAACCTCCCAGAAGAATGGATTACCTGGGGTCTTTGGCGCTGGAAAAAATTACCAAAAAAGATCGTTGATTTAGCAGCTGAATCTGGTGTAAATCTTGACTATACAAAAAGAGAAGAGAAAAAGTTGGGTGAATGGCAGCTAAAATTTACACTTGCAGAAGGATATGCGACCTGTAAATCAGGAGATATTAATCTTGAAGGTCACTTTAATTTGGCATTAGATTTACAAAGACTTGAACAGTTCTGGTCTATTTTTGGAGAGGTTGATTATGATGAGGATTTGGGAATTTTAACTGTAATAACTGAAAGCAATAATGTAGTTGCATTATCTGCAGATGGGACATTAACAGCAAAAGGCAAATCAGTAAAAGCAGTAAAGAAGGTTCTAAAAAAACTAGTTCTAGAAGTATTTAGATCAGAAGAATGTACTGGATGTGAAACATGCTTATCTCACTGTATTAACAATGCGATTGCAATACAACAAGAGATTAAGCAAGTAGAAATTGATATCACCAAATGTAATCAATGTGAAGAATGTCACAATCGATGTCCAGTTATAAAATTCGGACACAGAGAAATAGAAGAGCTATTTTCATAAGAAAATAACTCTTAGTTATTCTATTTTGATTTCAAAAACATGATAGCTTTTGCGATGTCACCATCACTTTCTAGAAGAGCATCTTCAGCTTCCTGTTCAGAAACTCCTACTTGTGTTGCTACTAATTGTATATCTTCATCAGAGATTTCAATTTCAATAATTTCTACATCAGACCTATCTCGTCTAGTAGAATTCCCTGAAATCTGGTAAACTTCTCCTCCCATGAACATCTTGGTAACTTCTGCATTTGGAAGAACAAGTTCATGATCAGCAAATCTAATTATAACTTCTTCAACACCTTTCAGTTCTTCCATTTTCATTTTCTTCATCATTTTTTGCAAATCTCGAGGGTTTATGCCCATAATTATCACCTTTGGTATTTTTCTTTACAATGAATTGTAAACAATCTTTCTTTTTTAAATCCATCTCTAATGTTAATTTTATTTTTTGCAAATACATATGTATCTTAAGGTCAATTTGAAAAAAAGTAAGAAGATGGGAAAAATCCCAGTTATTACCATTTACCAACTAGTAACATCTACTCGCCATTCACCATCTTCATCTATGATAATGTGAATGGGTACTTGACCAGTACCTTGTTTCTTTCCTTCCTTGTTAAGTCTGTGAAAGAATATTTTCTTGTGATCATCAGTGCTATATTTTTCATCTACCAATTTGAATTTGTATGAATATCCCAGTTTATCTATGTATTTACGACCAGTCTTCCAATAGAGATGAGGTGATGAACCATAACTTTCCGCTCTTTCTTGATGGAATTTTTTAAAAGTCTTTAGCCACTCATCATAATTATTTTCCATAATGAGCTCATAATGAAGAGTAGCAATTTCTACAGCACTCATGCCAGGTTTTACTTTACCCATGCTAATCAACTATAGAAATCAATGATTTAGTCTAAAAAAATCTTTGCAATTGAACATAAAACTAATGTTTCAGCATTTGAGAAATCTTCTTTACAAAAGGTTGCTTCAATAAACCTTTTGGTGTTATTATTCCTGTGATATTTCTAGCAGGAGTAATGTCAAAAGCGGGGTTTAAATTAGGTGAATGAGGATGATGAATTATTCTTCTTTTAGCTTTCTTATCTTGCTCATCATTTACTGACATAGCAGAACGAACTTCTAAACCATCTCTTTCTTCAATAATAATATCGTTTCCTGTTTTAGTTTTCAAATCAAATGTACTCAAAGGCGCTGCAACGTAAAAGGGAATACTATGTTCTTTGCATAGAAGACTCAATATATATGTACCAATTTTATTAGCTGTATCGCCATTTCTAACTATTCTATCAGCTCCAACTAACACCATATCAATCATCCTTTTCTTGAAAAAATAGCCTGCTGAATTATCAGTTATTATTTGATGGCTAATATCTTCGTTATATAATTCCCAAGCAGTTAATCGAGCACCTTGCATTCTTGGTCGCGTTTCATTCACATAGATATTTAGCTCTTTTCCACATTCCTTTGCTTTTCTTATTGGTGCTAATGCAGTGCCAATATCTACTGTTGCTAGTGCTCCAGCATTGCAAATGGTCATAATTTTACTAATATCTTGAGTTATCAATTGATTGCCAATTTTTCC
>JAUVZH010000147.1 GCA_030602675.1 Candidatus Heimdallarchaeota archaeon
AGCAAACGATTAAGATTTTCTAGTGAACAAGTGTCTGGTCTAGTTTCTATGGTTATTCCAATACATCTTCGTTTGCTTTTCTCCGCATTAACTATTGCTTCTTCTATTGTAGATGAATCTTTATTGGTTATTCCATCTAAACATCCCTTGATAAATGACTCTTGATATTTTAAAGGTGCAGCTGGCAAAGTTCCTCCCATTAGAATTAAATCAATTTTACTTGTATTATGACCAATAACTTCAAGCTGGTTTATTCTCTCAACAACTTGCTCTTTAGAATTGTAATCGTGCCTTTTACCTCTCATTGCTGCAGGTTCAAACCCAGTATAAGATTGTGGACTTTCCTGTTCAGGACCACCTGGACACATGGTACACTTTCCGTGCGGACAAGGCATAGGTTTACTCATTACTGCTACAACAGCTACTCCAGACAAAGTACGACTTGGTTTTTTCAAAAGATATGGTAAAACTATTGCCCGTTCTTCTTCAGTTGCTACTTGTAAAATATCGCTATTTCTTGGAAATGCATTTAGTGAGTATTTTTTGCAGATTTCTCTTTTGATTTTTGCTAGATCCTTTCTTTTTTTTGGAGGATCATCAATTATTCGCTCAATAATTTCTCTAAGAGGAATTTCCAAGAATTCATTCATCCTATATTACATATCTAAAATAATTTGCTATTAGTTAACCTAAAAAATCTAGTGATAATAGTTTTAAATTGAGAATTAGAAACGAAATTAAATTGCAAAAACTAGAAGATCTAAGAATATTCTTTCAAATTATCTTTTTCTTCTTCGTTTCTTACTTGAAGGTTGACCTATTGGTATACCTTTTACATATCGTTTACTGTAGTTGTGTTTGTTTCTTAGCCGGGGACCTCTTGAAAGGTGATGTTTTTGTTCTACTTTTGGAGTTTGATTACGAACTTTGCCGGCTTTTTGGACTGAACCGTGTGTCATGATTTCATTCCTCTAATCTCATTCATGAGCTAATTGCTTTTGAGTCTTTCGATTGACCATTATATTAAAAATCTTTTTACACAATTGGATTCTTATCAAATGTTTGTTTTAATCGTAAATTACTCTTCAATTGTAATATCCATGGATTTTATAGATGAAATTCCAGTTTCTATCCAACGTAAATAAGAACCCAGCATTGCTCTTAATGATATAAAATCTGATGCGTAAAATTCCATAATTAGAGTATTTTTGTCTTTGATTATAATCTCAGCTTTTCCTCTTGGAGTGAGCATAACAGTCGTCTCAGGTTTTATTGCTCTATAAGCAGCTTCTATTGCTCTTTCATCAATTGACTTAATTACTAATTTTGATGAAAATTGCATAGAATTAGTATACTCATTGTTTGTCATTTCAGACAATCCCTTATTATGATCTCTCTTGGCTTCTTCTCTCTCTTCTTCTTCCGATTCCTATTAAATTCATTAATGAGCGGATTGCTTCTCCTTTCTTCCCCAAAAAAACATCAGAAATAGTAAATCTTGGACCAATCATTTTACCAGTTTCAATTTGCTGAAAATCTAGTTTTATTAGGTCTTCTTTAGAATCTGAAAAGAAAAGTGCAATTCCTTTTAGATTGGTGTCTTTTTGAAGCTCTCTTGAACGTTCAAAATTAAAGAATAATGATAACATAGTATATAGCTGTTCACCAAAATCAGATTTGCATTGATTTATTACCCGCAATTTTGATTCAGTAGTAAAAACTGATCTTCCTCTATTCAATTCTCGAGCTAAACTTATTCCCTTAATACGAACACGATAATCTCTTTCCTCTAGTATACCATCTACCGATTTGTAGAACTTCATTAAACTAGGATTACCTTTTTTCTCGTGAAGAATAAGTAATCTATTTGTACCTAAAACAGCTAATTCATCAGCTAAATCATTTAAGCTACATGAACCTCGGGTAAAGTGAAAAGACCAAGGGATAACCCTCACCAAATCACGAATAAATGATCGAGTTCTTTGGCTAGGTTTCCTTGAAGTCGTTAACACAAATTTCTCATATGGTGCTATGTCTCTTTCGGTCATTTCCTAGACTTCTCTAGTCGTTGTTCTTCTAAACTCAATGTTGTTCTAGCTGCAGTTCTTCCTGAAGGAGTTATTGGTATCCAAGCACCACCTGCAAAGCTCAAATTGCATTTTTTACATTGCCAAATACCAACAGATTTTCTCTTGACTTTTGGACTTGCACAATTTGGACATTTGTGTACTGCACGCATACTGTTCTCTACTTTTAGGAAACGTTTCTTCAACTGAGAACCATAACGAGGACCAAAACGACCTGTGGAACCGACTTTCTTTGTTTTTCTTGTCATTGATTTTATCCTCACGTTCTATTCTTTGTTTCTTTGTTTAACTTTTAAGGTCATCCGACCAAGGATTACCCTTTGGGTCTGTTATGGCATCGAGTTTGCTTCTTATTTCTTTCGTTCTTTCTGAAGCAATATCAATGCATTTCTTGATCTCATCTAGTGAAAAACTTCCAGATTCACCCTTTTGAGTTGCACATATTTTGTTCTCCTCTGTAAAGGCTAAAGTTATTCTTGCGTCTAGAATGCTTTCTTCCTTTAAGATTGGATCAACAATTATATTCTTGCCAATTTTAGCAAAAGTACAACTAATAGGGATATGATCCATTAGTAGTGGATGAGTTGTTTCAAGTAATTCAACATCCTCTGGATTACCTTCAGCATCGTTAATAATCTTAATATCAGGTATTTGAGCATTCCTTAATGCAGCAACAGCAGCTAATATGCAAGCATCAAATAGATTTCCATCATAATCAAGAACATACAAATCAATGAATAGTACCCAAACTTTCTTGCCTGGGATTATGACTAATGATTCTGGATTTACTGCTTTTGACTCTCTAATAGCTCTATCTGTTACTCTTGCTATCTCAATAGCTCTTGCTCTTGGAGGTCCTGATTCAAAATCAGGTGAAGCTATTGGCACTAACTCTACAGTAGTTGTAACTACACCAGAATTAGGAGTGTCAGGGAATGGATTGCCAATTTGAACTTTCACTCCAGCAAGTACTTTTGATTTCCCAAGTTTTGCCATGGCTGAACCTTCAGCTTTTTGAATATAACTAGGAATAATTGTTATTTTTCTGAATTCTTCAAACGACCTACCATCTGTTCTTTTACCATGATCTAATAAAGATTGTATGTGTTCACGTTCTACTAAACTAATTAATCCTGCATTTGTCATTTTTTTTCACCTATCTTATTTCTTATCATCCTTCTCTTTTTTAGTAGAGGATTTCTTTTCGTCATCTGTTTTTTTGTCAGATTTTTTGGAAAACTTTCTCTTTTTAGCTTCCTTTTCGCTAGGCTTTTCTTTCTTGTCGTCTGCTTTTTTCTTAGCTTCCTTTTTGCCATCCTTTGCAGGTTTTGCTGGTTCCTTTTTAGCTTTTTCTTTTGATTTTGCTTCCTTTTCTGGAGCATCAGCAACCTCTTCTGTTATTTGAGAATATTTTGATTTAAGAGCATCTCTTTGTAGCTTGTAGATTTTCTTACATGCTGGAATTAGCATATCTAAAGCTGTTTTATATAGATCAGGTGAAAATACACCATCTGATTGTAAGAGAACTATTTCATCAATATGAGGTAAATAGGCTAATGGCATATCACCTTGACCTTCTTTGTCTTCTACATCATCAAGATCTAGAACAGCTTGATCATATAAATTGCCGGCTGCACACCCTACAACCAAATCTTTCAGTGGTATTCCAGCATCAGCTAATGCTAATGAAGCCACAGCTATTGCTGCACATCTTGTTCCACCATCTGCTTGTAAAACATTGATGTATACATCGATAACAGATCTTGGGTATAAGTAATTAAACACAGAAGGCTCTAAAGCTTCTGCAAGGATTTTAGAAATTTCTCTTTCCCTTCTCTTTGGAGCAGGGCTCTTTCTATCAGGAACTGAGAATGTTGCCATACGATATTCGCATCTTATTAAAGCTCTATCAGGAAGAGCCATGTGTTTTGGATGGAGTTCTCTTGGACCATATACCGCAGCTAAAATTTTATTTCTACCCCAAGTAATAAGTGCAGAACCATCTGCTCGATCTAAAACACCTACATGAAATGAAATATCTCTCAAGTCATCTTTTTTACGACCATCATGTCGTATTCCATCTTTAGTTATTAAAACTACTTCTTCTTTATCTTTCGACATTTTTTTCACCGAAATAATCATTATTATTTATTATGCTTACTTTTTTGTAGCATCTTTCTTTTCTTTTGGTTTCTCTGCTTTGGTTTTTTCTGAATTCTTTTTTAAATTCTTCACAGCATCTTCCAAGAATTCTTTAACCCTATCAGTTAATCCTCTAGTATGAGCTTCTCGGTCAATTTTTTCTATTGCTTGCAAAACCAAATATTCTTCTTCAAAGGTATTACCCTTGAACCATACACGACCATTTTGTCCAACTATCATTCGACTATTTGTGTATTGTTTGATCGTTGAAATCATGCTACCTCTTCTACCGATTAGTCGTGGTATTTTAGATGGACTTACGTCAATAATCCTTCCTCCAGATAGTTTCCCTAGATAAGGTCCACCACTACCAGAACGATTATCACTTCTGAGAGTTAAAGTGGGATCACGGGTTCTATCAAAAGAGAAGACTTTTGCGACAATCACATCTCCAACATCAAAAATTTTTCTTGTTTGATCTTTTACTGGATCAAACCTTCTATCAAGTGAACTTGAAGGTCTTAAAATGCCTGGATATGGACTTGAAATATCAACTACCCAAGAATTTAGTGACACATCAGTTATTTTTCCAACTACCAAATCACCGACTCTAGGAAGATATTTTCCTTTTAGTGATACAACACTAATTTGATTGTCTTTTACAGTTACAAGTCCTATCACTTGTGAAATTATTTTTTTATCTTGTCGATAGACATTCGAACCTAAATGATATTCACCTTCAGCGATAACTTCACCGGGTGTTACCATTGATCTATCTTTTATTTGAATTGTCATTTATTAATTCTCCATTATCTTAATTTTATTCACTTTTTCTTTCAACTATTTTAACTTCAGCTTTTCCTTTTGTTAGCTGATTGAGTTTATCTAGAAAATCAGCTTGTTTCCCAGAAGGCATTTCTACTTTTGCATACCATGTTCCATCATTACCCCATTGATCTTCTATTAAATCACCTGCTGAAGAGACAATGCCAAATCCAGGACCTGTGAAATCAGATGTAATTTTAACTGCAAGAACAACAGATTCCAATCGAATTGGTATAATTGCTTGAATCTCTTTTATAACATCCTTTGCTTGTTTATCTGCAGGTATAACATAGTCGATATTTATACCAGCTTCATCCATTGCTGATTCAATTCTTGTCTTTGGATGGGGTTTATTTGTTTGAGGATTAATACAGTGAATATGTATGAAATCTATGATTTCATCTATCTTGTCTTTCAATAACCTCTTTCTTTGTGCTTGAGTTAATTGTAATGCACCTTTTTGTAAAATAATCTTAACAATTTCCTCTTCATTAGATGTTTCAAAAGTTTGTTCTAAAATAACTTCTGAAGCTTTTACGCCTTTCGTTGCGTTGTGAAAAATGACGTATCCTTCCACAATATCATTTATGGGAACATCTTTACCTTTTTTGTAGTCCAAGGCGGTTTCAGGATCAACAATGATTTCAAATTTTTGATTCCTATAGGTATATCTAATAAGAGCTTTTTTCTCGAGATCTATATATTGGCGTCTCTCACCGGAATCATGAGACATAGTTTTCACCACTTATTTTTTATTTCACTTTTTCTTTGATTTAAGTGAAAGCAAAAAATTCCATTTTTTTCCCGAATTCTTACCAATGAAAAGACATTACTCATACTATGAATCAAAAAGGTGTTGATTCACACTCATGAGTTTGTAGGGACTCGGTCAATCGAAAGAGTAATTATTAGATTAGCAAAGCCAATCTGGGACATTTTTGTGTAGACCGAACTTTATGAGTTTTTTGCCTTACAAGCTTTTTGAAATTCTTTGAGTAAATAAATTTTAGCTAAAGAGTGATTAGAAAATCAATAATTTAAATAATTAAGAAAGAAAAATCTTATTTTAATTATTGAAAAACAAGAAAAGAAAAATGTAAGAAAGAAATTCTTACTAGGATTTTGTGGTAGCTTCTTCTCTAGGTGTTGTTGTCATTATGAACCAAAGAGTAATCAAAATTACTCCTAGTGCTGTTCCACCAAAAACTATCCAGCTTGTTGGGAAATTACCTTGATTTCCTATGAAAATAGCTGGAAGTAGGATTATAATCATACTAATAATAACTTCTGTCCATCCTGGAAGAGCATTCATTTTTTCGCGGATGCTGCCAACTAACAGTAACATGCAGAAATAGAGCACCCAGAAGAGTAAGATGACAAATATATACAAAACATAAACATTGAACAGCCAATTTAATCCTGCTAAGGGATTATCCTCAATATCGTAAAATGACATGAAAATTATTACTGCTAATGAAAGAACAAGGAATATTGAAGAAATCAATATTGTTCTATTAGTTTTATCTCGCCATAAAGTGGACATGTTTTCTAAGCAACTCCGAATTTACTTTTTCATATTCAGGATTAATTTTTGTTTTTCTCCTTGCTTTAAAATTGTTATCATTTATTTAAGTATTATTCAAACTTCAAAGTTTCAG
>JAUVZH010000428.1 GCA_030602675.1 Candidatus Heimdallarchaeota archaeon
AGCAAAATTAGGTCCAGGATTATTCCATAAAAGGCAAACAAAATCTGATATAGATCAATTAGGACTCTACTTTGACTTAATCGAACCAGTAAGAGTGCTTGTTCTTGTAACCATGTTTGAAGCAATGGAAAATGGTATTCTAAGCAGTGATGATTGTTCACTGGTGCTTGGATGTAATGAACAAGAAATCTATCGGATCAAATGCTCTTCTCAAGATAAATTTAAGCAATTAGTTTCAGATGCTCTTAACAAACCAGTTTATTATCAAAGAAAAATTGTTCCTTTTTATAAGGCATTTGAACAGTACTTGCTAACATTCAAACAAGCTTTGATGAATTGTTCAAAGCAAATTGTGAAAGAGAAACGACTTTCATTAAAGGAATTAATTCAAAGCTTTCGAAAAGCAAAATTCAAACCATTTGTTTTTTGCTTTTCTGGTATTGAACAAGAATTAGCGTTAGTGAGCAAGTTTGCTTCTAAGCATTCAAAGCTCTATGAAGATAGAGAGAAAGAAATATTAAATAACAAAAAAATCCGAGAAACTTTTCGTATAAAAGCAATGCAGAAATGGCTTACATGGGATAAAATCTTTGGTCGAAAAGACTTGCGAATTTCTAGATATCAAAAGAGAGAACAAGATCGAAGTTTGGTTATAGTATTGTTATTGATGTTTTATGCAAATCAGATGGAACAGTATTTTGCTAAATATTCAACAACACATATTCGAGAAACACTGGCACTATCACAAAATCAAGCTCAAAGAATTCTTACACAGATGGTTTCTCGAGGATTTCTAGAACGAGAAAAGATAAACAATAGCTATTATTATCAATTAAACATTGAAAATAAAGGAATACAAGAACTACTTTTCATATTAGGATTAGCTACTAGTAATGATACTAAACAACGAGAAGAATTACTTGGTAATGCCTATAATTTGCTTGATAGAACTTCTGAAATAATTTCTTCATTATTAGAGGTAGTTCATAGTAAGCACCAAGATAGCATAGTAAATATTTGTTGGATGGGGTGGAAACCACCAATCATTTTACAACAAGTTTTAGATTGGTTGAAAGTTCGGATAGAAATTTGTGAAAAACATTTCAAGACTTTTAGGTGAGACTGATGGATATTGCTAATAAAACAAGTTCAAAGTTTAACAAAGAAAGAGACTTTCCGTTGGATTATGAAAAACCTCGAGATTGGGTTACCATACACAAATTAGCACCTTCCTTTCCTAAAATTAATAGAGAGCTTATTTGGAAAGATATTCTTCCTGGAGAAGCAAAAGCTTTAGCTGATGTTATTGAGTCAATTGTAAAAAATTCCCACCCATTCGAACATCAAGTTCAAGCGTTTGAACATTTATTGGAATCATTATCAAGTAAATCTAAAACTGGTTTAATTATCAATGGAGGAACGTATTCAGGTAAATCTATCTCATTTAGTATTCCTGGAATTACTAAGCTACTTATGCAAATGACAGATTTTTTCGTTGTTTTTTATCCATCAAAACAACTACTACTAGACCAATTCAATAGGATTAAAGAGTTCATTGTTAAACTGGAAGAAAAAACAGGCATTCGATTAACTGTTAAGATGTACAGCGGAGATATTAGCAGGTCAACTAGTTCTACTCAAACAAAACAAGCACAAAAGAAAGAGCTTTATGAAACAGAACAACATCCACCAAACATCATTCTTGCTACTTTCGATAAAGTTTGGTACCAACTAATGAGTGGAAAAAAGACTCCCCTTCTCGAGAAAATAATGAATTGTCAGTATATGGTTTTTGATGAGATTCATGCATTCGAGGGATTTGCTGCAGCAATCATCAGGGGATTTATAAAGATACACCTAAAAAAGAATCCCAATTGTCAGTTTGTTTTATCTTCTGCAACAATAGATAATGTTGTTAGTTTTATAGATGACTTTTTGCCAGATGGAGAAATTATCACTTGTCCGCCTGTTCGAGGAGAACAAGAATTTCTTGGAATTACAAAAGAGCATACGATTCCTATCCTTGCAGACCTCTGGCAAGAACTTGAAACAACACCAGGAAAATTCTGTCTTGTATTTTTAGATTCAAAAGAAGATATAGAGTTGTTAACAGAACGATTGTGCGTAAAACTCAAACAAAACCAGCCTTTTTTTGACGTAGAAACTGTAGCGATGATTCATGCTGACTTACCATATAGCCAGCGGAAGAAAATATTAGATGAAACAAAGAAAGGTAAAAGAAATAAAATACGAATACTATTCTCCTCATCTGTTTTAGAGCTTGGTGTCAATTTACCGAATGTTCAAGTAGTAATTAATATTGGTGTCCCTATTACACAAAAAGATGGTTTAATTCAAAGATCCGCACGAAATCGCTCGAAACCAGGCGACAAACGGGTGAACATCTTTATTTTTGATTTAACCAACCCTCGAGACAATTTCTACTGGCATCATTTGGAAATATTACAAAACATCCTCGAAACTAATGCTTGTAATCCTATCCTTTATCCAAGACAAAACCCCAAGATCTTAGCAGGATTATTTGTTTTACACTTACGATATGATATAAACGACTTTCAAGAAATTATGACATTCTTTTTCGAAGAAGGCTTAAAAGTCCATGAATTAGCTAGACAACAGTATACCAAACTTGTTAGTTTAAATGTTCTAAAGAAAGAACATGGAAAAGCATTATTCACAAGTCAAGGTGAAATCATACTACTACAACATCTGAGAAGTAAAAATATCCTTGTCCCATTAGCTATTCGAGCAATAAGCACTGATTGGACAATAAAATTGAAACAAGGTCTAGACACTAATTGGTATACAGATCGAACAGCTCAATTAGGTAAAATCTCAACTAGAGATGTCTTAAAGAAAGGCTTACCAGGCAATCTTATTATTAGAAATAGACAAAAATACCTAGTTACTGAAGTCAATCG
>JAUVZH010000381.1 GCA_030602675.1 Candidatus Heimdallarchaeota archaeon
TGGGTTGTACAAATATCCGATATACAGCTATTAATCCTAATGCGATGAAGAAGATTCCCATAATTACAAATATCACACTTTTGTTAATCCATTCTATAATAATTCCTAATCCTATTCCAAAACAAATCAAAGACAAAACTGAAAAACCTATAATGTTAAATTTAGATATATTTCTTTTTTCTTTTAACATGCAATTAAACTCATCTGGTATATTTTATCCCCTATTTTATACTATACAATTTTACTAATAAAACTATTCTATATAGATGCAGCTTTCTATATTGATTCCTTTATAAATCGTCCTTTTCGAATGCATTCAACTTATTTTGATATTTCCATAATAAGAACGTTTAGTTATTCAAAGTAATTATCTCAAATAATATTTATCAAAAAAATTTAAAACTTCTAGATTGAAATCAAATATTAACATTTGAGCAATTAGATATTAACTGGTGTATGACATTGTCAAAAGGATCTTCAAGAGATGTCAAAAAAAGGCTTTATGATTTTGCTAGAAAAGAATACAAAACTAAATCCCCTGAATATGTTGAAGTTAGAAAAGCTAAAGGAACAAAAACATTCTATAGTGGACCTGTCCCCCAATTAGTATTAACAAAATATAAAGCAATTTCATACACTGTTTTTGCTGATTATGGAACATTGGGTAGATTATACTATTTTAACAGAGATGGTTTTTGTATAAGGGATACAAGTTATTCGGAAAGGGATTTAATAAAGATTAAAAATCATTTGACCAAGACATCCACTAAAGTTCTTAGGTATCCAAAACTTGAACTAAAACCAACTATAAGCAATCTCTCAGTTAAACTAGACAATAAATATGCTAAGATGTTTGAAGATATAGAAAAGATAACTAAAGTAAAAATCACTAGTCGACCAATTATAACACTTGGTTCTGAAACTGAAATTAGCCTTAATTTTACAAATATCTTCAATAGAAAAGGAAAATTCTTGGAAGCACCAGTAAATGCTGAAAATCATTCACAAATAAATTCAATTCTTGCTTATGAAGCATTTCAATATGTATTCCATGAAATGCTAAATAATGAAAAATTATCACAAACTCTTGCACCATTGGGTGTTTTGCTTTATCAATCTGATATCGAATCAGTTGAATTTATAACTTCAACTTTAAATTCAATTGACTGGAATAAGGAACATTTCTACAAAGATTCTCGAGATAAAAGAAGAGAGATGAGCTCTTTATTTGAATATGTTAAGAATATTAAGGAATTCATAATTCAACCTGAATTAATTACTAACCCAGTTGAATTTTTGGATTTGAGAGCAGACAATTTGTTAAAAGGTTTTCTTGCTTATCTATTTTCGAAAATTGAATCTAAGCATCGTTTAGTAATCTTTTTGCAAAATGAAGCTGAAATTGCTTTTGATAATAATGAATTAGAAGAAGCTGCTAATTATCTACTTCTATCAAGTTTTATTGAAATAAAATCAAAGGAAATTGGTATGATTACTCCAAAAACCCTAGAATTATCTAAAAATGTTTCAACAAGTGAACCAAGGGGAACAATTGTATATAATCTAATTATAGCTATGAATAATTTACAACTATCACTTTTAATCAAGAATTGGCGATCAAATCGTAACTTGTTTCCTAGCAAACTTGAATTAAGGTTTGATGAAATTGTTGATCTTTTATTCAAAAAAGCCATCAGAATGAATGTTGAGTTTACCACGAGAGTATTTGATAAACCAGGTGATATAATAATCAAAATCAAAAATATCTCAGATTCAATATTTGGCACTTTTGTAACAGAAGATCTACATTGGACACCAAGAAATTCATTAGAATTAATTGGTGTAAAACGAAAAATTCGAGTTAAATCATTAACGCCTGATGAGGAAGTTACTTTAATACAACCAATTATACCAAAGAAGGAGGGAACCATCAATTTCAGTAATTTAGGTCTACGATTTAATGATCCCTTTGGTATTAAGCATTATATTAAATTAGCAATCCCTTCCTTAAGAATTGGAAGAGATTTATAGTCTAATAGAGTTCATAAGATCTGTTCATAAAACCTCGCCAGATTTCAGGCATTTTATTTAGTTGTTCTTGAACAATTTCCTCAATTCTTCTCTTTGTTTTGCTTTCTTTCTTGCCCCCAACTATAGCAACTTCAATTATTTGTGGTTCTGTTATTTTCTTACCAATTTTGCTCACAACATAACAATCAACATTGCTTACACTAAGTTCATTGACAACTTCTTCACAAATTTTCCTGGCAGCGATGTTATAGGTTTTACCTACATGACTGACTGGATTCTTACCAGCTGCTGCTTCTAAGGACATTGGACGATAAGGTGTAATTAATCCATTAACTCGATTTCCTCTACCAACTTGACCATCATCTCCTTGTTCTGCAGAAGTGCCTGTCACAGTTAGATAAAGGCAATCAGCATTTCCTGGAACATCTGCAACATTAACATCAACATGAATATCACCATCCCAAATTTTGGAAGCTAGATCTCGTGTAAGATCTTCTACCTCATCCTTTGTGTTAAAGTAATGATCTATATCAACTAATTCTGTACAAATCATTGCACAAGCAATAGTTAAATCAATTTTATCTTTCTTTCTAACACCCATTACTTTGATATCTTCACCAATAGCAGGATGTTTCTTCTTCGTTTCTGGGTCATTAAGCATCCTTTCAGTTTTATAAGTGAGTTCTTCAATTTTCGTGAAAGGTGCAAATCCTATGCCAATGGAAGTGTCATTTGCCCGAGGGATATCAGTCTCTTCTTCAAAATTTCCTACTAAATCAGTACTTCCAGATCTTACCTTGTAATCAATAATTATATCATGCTGAATGTCAAGATGAGGCAAGTCTTTTTGCAACCAATTCTTAGTTGTTTGAATGACTAGTTTACCAATAGGAAGGTATTTTCCATTAATTCTTGTATTCACACCAACTGCTCGACCAACCATCAACAAATAGAGGGGTTCTAAAACTTCACCAGATCCAATCCTAGTATCAGATTGTCCACCTGCAAGAATAGCTTTATCTACATTATGATGAAGGATACGACCATGATTCTCGATATACCATTTGCTGATTGCAATACTGAGCTCTTCTGCAGCTTTATCACATAAATAATCAGGATGACCTTGCCCTTTTCTTTCAACAATCTCTACAGGAAGCTTGGAAGGTACGACATCTCTATCATAACTTACTACTAGATTTTCCACTTCTATTACAACCTTTGACAATAATACAATTGATTTTTTCCTTTATTAATTTATAATTGCTATGATACTTTCTGTTTGTTGTATATCTCTTTTCTTAAAAATCTTTTTTAATACAAATAGCTTACAAATGCTAGAAATTGGTGGGGTATATTTTGAAAAGCGAAACAATCTATTGTAATTGTCCGGAATGTAATGCAAACTTGGTTATAATGGATAATATCTTTACAATTACTTGTAAT
>JAUVZH010000232.1 GCA_030602675.1 Candidatus Heimdallarchaeota archaeon
CTAGTGGATCAGTGATATATCCGTCTACTCCTGTAACTGGTTCTTCATAATCGTTAAGACCATCATCATCTGTGTCAGGATCATTAGGA
This sequence comes from Candidatus Heimdallarchaeota archaeon, assembly GCA_030602675.1. Lineage (GTDB taxonomy): Archaea > Asgardarchaeota > Heimdallarchaeia > JABLTI01 > JABLTI01 > JABLTI01. The sequence goes on from JAUVZH010000232.1 coordinate 90, forward strand.
TCAGTACCGTAAGTCATTTCAGCCATATCAACTAAACCGTCATCATCAGAGTCGCTATCATTTTGATTTTTAAAGTAACCGTCAACTCCAGGAACTGATTCTTCGTAATCACTAAAACCATCATCGTCCGAATCGTCATCATTTGGATCCGTGATGTATCCATCTGTTCCAAGATTAAGTTCTTCCCAGTCATCTAATCCGTCTGCATCCGAATCCCCATCTGTAGGATCTGTAAGACTTGTATTGATTTCATAGTCGTCAGTTAATCCATCAGAATCAGTATCACTGCTTAATGGATTTGTTATATAGCCGTCTGCACCTAGAAATACTTCTTCACCATCTAAAATAGTATCACTATCTGAATCAGGATTCCAAATACCTGTACTATGAGCTACTTCATCTCCATCTGGCAATCCATCATCATCACAATCTGAATCAAGGGGGTCACTGAAGTATGTAAACAATTCATCATCGTCATTTATTGCATCCGAGTCTGTATCTGATAGAGTTGGATCTGTTCCGTAAATGTATACTTCCTCATAATCACTTAGTGTATCTGAATCACTATTATCATCATAATGATCCGATCCATAAACATTCAATTCCAACCAGGTAGATACATTATCCTCATCATTGTCATATGCTAAGATTCTAACTCCACCTTCTTTTGCTGCTCCATAAGCAATTCCTTGATGGAAGAAAACTCCTTTTGGATTTCCTTCATAATCATATTCTGCAACTTCAAATGGGTTTGTTGGATCACTCCAATTAACAAATTCAAAACCATCTCGATAATCAGCAACGCAGAACATATCACCTTCAACATGAACTTCGTATGCATTTGCTCCATCATCATGTCGTCCAACAAATGATATAGCTAAAAGATTGCTCCCATCTAGTATTTCTACACCATCGTAACTATCAGCATAGAAGATGTATTTTCCTTCTATCCAGACATCTTCACCCCAACCATTACCATCTGTATAGGATGTTAATTCTACAGGGTTTGTCAAATCTGCAATATCAATTATTTCTAGATTATCTCCACCATCAGCAACAAAAGCATAGCTTCCATTTACATAAACACCATAAGCATTACCGCCATCATCGTATGTTGAAAGATGATAAGCAGTTGATATGGATGTTGTATTGTATATTACTAATCCAAAATAATTGGCTGCAACAAAGGTGTAACCACCTTGCACGTGGATGTCTCTAAATTCGTAACTCATGAGTACAGTATTTAGTACAGTCGGATTTGCTGGATCACTGAAATCAATAAATGCCAATCCATAATCTGTAACACCTACATAAGCTATATCATTGTAGACATAAACACTAAACACTTCATGACTAGCTGCAATATCCAAATTACTTTTTAGTTCTGGTATTACTGGATTTGAGACATTAAAGATATCCAATCCACCATATCCTTTTGCAACAAATAGCAAATCGCCATAAACGAAAGTATTGTGTACGATACCACCAAAAAAACAACTACTAATATATGTTGGTGCTGATGATAATGACATTCCAGAGATATTCACCAAATAAAGTCCTTGGTAATAATCTGTTATTGCAAAAATATCCCCACCAGAGAAACAATTCCCAAGACCGAAATTTGGTGTGTTATAAGTATTGATAAATTGAATATTTGTTACATCACTTACATCATAAAATCTCGCTTCTGTACCATAATCATTAACACAAACGATATTTCCTTGTTTCTCTACTTCAAATGGATTCCCTATCAAATAGGTATCAAGAAATTCAGGATTATTGATATCAGTAAAATTAATAGTCTCTAAACCTGTCCCTGATTGTCCTGTTGCATATCCATATTGTCCATCAACTAATATATCTGCATAGAACCCTGTATTGAAGTAATAAGATACTTCAAATGGCGAAGTAGGATCCGATATGTCTACAACGTGAATACCCCATAATCCATGCGTCAAATAAGCGTAGTTCCCTTGTACAGAGACTGCATAAGATAATGTTGTTGCATTGTTATATTCACCTAATTTTATTGGGTTTGTTCGATCAGTAATATTTACAATTACTAGATCTGTCCATGAATCTGCTATATAAGCTGTATCACCTACTATTTTGAAATCTTTAAGGTTAGTGCTATCATATTGACCAATTTTAGTTATATTACTTGGATCAGATGCGTTAAAAATCTGTAAACCTAAATATGATTGACCAAGATATACAAACTCATCTTCAACATAAACTTCATCTGCTTCGAATTCATCCCAGAAATAATCAATTGCTACTGGATTTGTTGGATCAGATATATTGACAACAACCAGTCCGCCTTCTGATGTAGCTATATAAGCGTAACTACCATTGATGTAGACATCTCTTGATACTCCACCATAAATATCATCTAATACGCTTAATTCTGTAATGTTATCTCCTGGAGGTGTAGCATCTAGGATGCTTTTTTGTGGTGATGAGGTTCCTAAATTGATAACATTAATAGAATCGCTAAACTTCATCTGTTCATTATTTTTCATGATTGTTGGAACAGAGACCAAAATAAAAAATAAAATAACTAGTAAAATACTTCTTTTTTCTAAACTCATTTTAACTCCACACAATAGGATCTATAAGATTCCCATTTAATATTCCCAAATAAGCTGACTTGATTAATAAGAATTTCTCGAATGTTGTTTTTGATACTTCGTTAATCTTTGGAACTAGTCTTTCCAATTGTGTAACTTATAATATTCATCTACCATCTTTTCAATATTTACTGTTGAACCCTTAGTAGGTCCATGTTTTAATGTTTCCGATACAAACCTTTCAGGTAATGTATCATCTTCTCGAGTAATTCCAAATTTCACATTGAGTTTTCGCTGTAAATCTATTGACTCATTCATAATTTTCTGTAAATAATCTGGTGTATAGTTCAAACCTGTACATGCATTGAGAAGAACAGAAATATTTTCTAGATTCAAGATATCCATACACAAACCAATATTTTTACACATAGTGATACTATCAGTTAGAAGAGCAATTTTCTCTGAATATACTACGAGAGCTGCTTTACCTTCTTCTGATAAACGATCTGCTGCTTTTTCTGTTCCAAATCTACTTTTAGCTTCTTCTTTTCGATTAGTTAACTCAAAAAAAGGTTCAGCCCTGAGGTGATCACCACCTCGAGAAGCAATTGCATATGTCAATCCGTAAGCTTTAATCCCTCTTGGATCTCCATTGATTACATCTAATCCTTTGACATGCAGAACTAACTTCTGAGCTTCTTCACTAAAGTCCATTGAAAGATTTCTTGCCCCATTTGCTAACTTGTCTCCTATTCCTTCCCTAAAAGTTATTTTCTTTACAACTTCACGAACTTTTTCAATGTCACCCCACTTTAAATCAAGACCATCTAATTGATCTGGTTGAATTAGACCTCGTTCTTGACATTCCATTATCCAAGCAATAACTTCTGAAGTTGATATGGAGTCCAAGCCCATTTGATTTAACCAAAGATTCATCTCAAGAGCGAAAGGAAGATCAGAACTCCCTATTTTTGAGGTAAAACTACATAGGGTTTCAAATTCAGGACCCTCTGCTTCTTTGTTATCACAAATATAGTATCTCGAGCAATGAAGATTACAATTAAAGCAAGATTTATTCTTCACTTTGTAAGTGCTTGCTAATTTTTCTCCTGATATCTTTTCTATGTAATCACAAACTCCCTCTTGAAAATGATTTGTTGGTAGTATACCTAAACTATTCAAATCATTCATGAGCATGGTAGTTCCCAAGTTGTATCTCTTAGTATATTCATTGTGTTTCATGATTGCAGTATGAATTTTCTCTGACTCTTGTTTTAGAATAACTGGATTTGCATATTCCACAGGACTTGAACCCCGAACAGCAATCGCTTTTAGATTTTTAGAACCCATAACCGCACCCATTCCAGTTCGACCGTTAACTCGATTTCCACTTGAGACGATTGCTGAGTAAAGAACTTGGTGCTCACCAGCAGAACCTATTGCAGCTACTTGTATAGCATAATCTTTGTGTTTTTTTCTGATAAAACTAGTAGTCTCAATAATCGTTTTACAAGCTAACTCAGAAGAAGGAAAGAATTCTACATCATTATCTCTAATTAATAAATAGAGTAATTCTTCTGCTTTTCCAGTAATAATAATTTGATCAAAACCTGTTTGTTTCATTTCAGGACCAAAAGAGCCACCAGCAGCTGAATCACCCAGAATTCCTGTTAAGGGTGATTTAGCAGTAACTGTGAAGTATGCTGATGCAGGTAAAATGGAACCAGTTAAAGGTCCTACTCCAAAGATAAGCATGTTTTCCTCTTCTAAAGGATTGCATTCGTGATTTAGTTCATCATAGAGTCTTTTGGTGTTAGCAGTTCTTCCACCAATAAGTGGTTTAATCCAACTAGAAGAAATTTTTTCTATCTTATAGTTCCTCTCAGAGAGATCAATTCTGAGTGTTTTCCCACCAAAACCATACTTAAGCAAGTTTGGCCCTCCACTTTTTTCGTAACTCCATTCCTTGTTTTTTCACAAATATGAAACGCTTTTGACTAGAAGTCAAGCCTTCTGAGTTATTTTTATAATTAACTAAAGAGTGGTTCTTCTCTCGTGGATCTAAAACTAATGCCTTCTCAGTACATGCTTTAATACATTCAGGATCTCCAGAACAGAGATTACAGACAAGTACTTTTTCATTAAAAATCTGAATAGCTCCAATAGGACATTCATCTTCACAGCTATAGCATAATGAACAAACATCCATATTAACAATAATTTCTCCATGGGAACCAATACTCAATGCTTCAGTTGGACAATTTTTTACACAGTAACGTTCAGTACATTGCTGGCAAACAACCGGACCATCAATTCCAATCCATATAAATTCATGACTTTAATTCTAGCAAGATGATTACTAACTATCTCTGTGTGAAAAAAAGCACATGCAGTTTCGCATCTTTTGCAACCAGTACATTTACCAATATCCACACAAATCATAATCAACCAAAGAATTTACTATGTTAAAATTATTTTCTAAAAAACCTTTAGTTAATTACAAATCTACAAGTAAATAAAAAAAATGAGGAGTCTATTTTTCCTCATCATGCATTGAATTATCCTAAGTACTTTTTTCTTCGTCGATTAGAAACCAAGAC
>JAUVZH010000081.1 GCA_030602675.1 Candidatus Heimdallarchaeota archaeon
TAAAAGAATAGCATTAGCTATTCTCTTTTTTTTAATTCTCATAGTTTAGGACAATTAATATATATAACAAGTTTTTGGTTTTTAATGTAAGAAGCATTAATTTGTACTAGGGGTAATAAAATTGACTCAAGAATTTGACCTAGGTGAAGTTACTGATGATGTTATTGGTCGTGGAACATGGATCGATAAAATAGCTCTCAGTGTTTTAGAACGAAAAGATAATCTCAAAGGTGATCATCCAGCTGTCATTAGAACTGAAAGTGGTTTAGGTGCATCTGGCTTTCCACATATTGGTTCATTTGCTGACGCTTCAAGAGCTTATGGGTTCAAATTAGCTATTGAGGATTTGGGCAGAGAATCAGAATATATTGCTTTCGCAGATGATATGGATGGTCTAAGAAAGGTACCTGCAGGTACTCCTCCTGAATTGAAAGAACATTTAGGAAAACCTGTAAGTACTATTCCTGATCCTTGGGGTTGCCATAAAAGCTATGGAGAACATATGTCCTCTCTACTTATAGAATCACTAGAAATAGTAGGTATAGAGTTTACACCTCAATCAGCATACAAGCTATATACAACTGGAAAAATGGCTCCACAAGTAAAGAAATTATTATCCAAAGCTAAACTTGCTGGTGAGATTATTAAAGAAACTACAGGTCAAGAGAAGTATATTGATGTTTTACCTTATCATGCAATATGTGAGAAATGTGGAAAAATATACACTACTCAAGCTATCAGTTTCGACGCTAAGAAAGGATTAGTTGAATATCTCTGTGAAGGTGACGAAATTAGAGGTAAAAAGCTTGAAGGTTGTAACCATCGTGGTTGGTCTGATATATCAAAAGGAGAAGGCAAATTAACTTGGAAAGTCGAATTTGCTGCTAGATGGGATTTACAACAAATAGATTTTGAAGCCTTTGGTAAAGATATTTTTGAATCTGTTACTTGCAATGATAAAATTTGTAAGAAAATTTACGATTACGAACCGCCAGGACATGCTCGATATGAGATGTTCTTAGATAAAGGTGGGTCAAAAATATCTAAATCAGCTGGAAATGTTTTCACACCACAAACTTGGCTTAAATATGGTTCAATACAATCACTTGCTCTTCTTACCTACAAACGAATGACCGGTAGTAGATCATTAGCAATAGATGATATACCAGTATACATGAAAGAAATTGATTATCTTGAGGATGTATACTTCAATCGTATTAAAGAAAGCAATCCAGCTCGAAAACGAAAATTGGTTGGATTGTTTGAATATTGCTGGCATCTGAAACCACCCGAAAATCGAACATTACATGTGCCCTACAATCTACTTGTAAATCTCATAGCAGTTGCTCCAGAAAAATCTCGAGAGGAATTCTTAGAAACAAGACTAATTGAATATGGATACTTGCGAGATGGTGCAAAGCTAAGTGATATTAAAGACAGATGTGACTATGCTACAAACTGGGTTAATGATTTTAAAAGTGTTGAAGATATTACTCTAAAACTTTCAGATGAACAAAAAGTTGCAATTAAAGCTCTCATAACATCACTAAAGGGTTTAGATGAAGTTGATGCAATACAAAGTGCTATTTTCGAGACTGCGAGAAATAATAATTTAAAACCAAGAGATTTCTTCAAACTTTTGTATCAAATGTTATTAAACACAGATCGTGGTCCGAAATTGGGTCCTTACATTCATACAATTGGTACTGAGAATGTTTCAAAAATTCTTAAAAAGAACCTCAAATAGAACCCAGCACAATTCATTGTTCTTTCAATGAACAATGATTCTTTTCTTTTATTACAAATATTTTTTACCCTTTTTACTTATTAAATCTTGATTGCTAGAAGATGTTGACAGATGACCACAGCGAAGAAAGGAGTAATATAAACTTAAAGATTGTCAATTTTTAAGGGATGTTTATTGTTAGATAAAATAATAACCTTGCTTTCTTCCATTTCAAATACCTGTTTATACTCAGGCAATTCTTCTTTAATTTGATTTGTAAATGATTGTATATCCTCAATGTATGGCATATTAGCACGAGTAACTCGGTATTGAGAGAATCCAACTGGAACAAATCCCTTGACTTCTATAAACGAAGGATTTGCTTTCTTAATTAATGGAACATACTCCTTTGGTTTAATCATGTTTATTTTCTTAGCCATAGTTAGTCGAGTAACAGTTCGTCCAGTCATTTTCGCCATTAGCTCTAAACTTCTATTGATCTCCTCCCAACCATTTTTTATTAATGGTTTACAGGTTTTGATGTAATCATCTTTACTTGGTGCTGGAATTGTAATATACAATTGAGTTGGGAAAACGCCTGCTTTAAACATCTTTTCAAATGCTTTAGGAATCGTTCCATTTGATACAAGAAAAGTTGTTAATCCCTTTTCATGCAATAATGATAATAATTCAACCATAAATGGATAAAGTGTTGGTTCACCTGCTAAACTCAAAGCTACATGTTTAGGTTTAGATGCATTACTAAATTTCTCTTGTGAAACAATTGGTTTATAACCAGAAATACATCTTTTCCATCCCCAAATTAACCCTTGGTATACTTCTTCAGGTGTGTCAAAATCTGAATCTTTGACTTTCCAAAAAGGTTTTTTTCCTATGTCCTTTTCTTGTAATCTCCAACAAAAAAGACATTGGTGATTGCAAAGTAATGTTGGGGTGGCTTGTATACATCTATGGCTTTGTATTCCATAAGCTGATTTATAGCAAAATCTATCCTCTTTCAAATAGTTGTGTGTCCACAAGCATTTCTTTACAGCTATTTGTTTCCCATATAATTGATATCCTTGCTTTGCTAATCGTTCTTTTATTTCTGGATAAATAACAGATGAGGAAGCAGATTTCTCTAGTGACATATGCTTTCGTCTCGATTGTATAATTTTCTCATGGTTTATTCCAAACAAACCCAAAATATTTTACTTTGTTTGAAGATAGAATTGTCGCAATAACGAATTTTTTTCTTACTGAAGTTGCTAATCTTCCTGCTCGTACTAACTCAATTGTTGATAATTCACTTCCTCTAGGTAATGCTGTAATCACGTATGGTGAATGATCTAATCCTGGTCCTTGTTGATAAACTGCGAAATCAGCTCCAAATTTCAAACCAGGTCTAGGTACAAGTCCACGATTTCTAATGTCTTTGTAAATTAGCATTTTCTCGTCAAATAAAGGAATGACTTTTTGTCCCTTTTTAATTAAATTTCTAATAGAGATTTCATCTTTTGTTTTTTTCTGTAGTAATTTGATTCTACCTTTTTCTAATAAATAACAGGCTTCTATTAGTGATAATTCAAGTGGACGTTCAAAACTTTCTCCTTTAGGTTTTCTAATACCTATAGGCTTTCCAAAAAATCCTGAATGATATAACTTTGATCCTTGTTCAAAATCCCAGACTATCACTCTATCTTTTACTAATTCAGCAATGATTTTCACTTTTTTACTGGGATTCATTTGTATCACTTTATTTGGCAATTAGGAATGTTTAAACTACACTATTAGTGTGATTAATATAAACAAGTTAAAAATCATTCCTCAATAATAATAAAAAATGTGTGTGAAAAGTAAAGGAAATTACTTCTCATCGTGACATTGCATAAACACGTATGTGTGAAGCAACATCTCTTGCAGAATCAACCATATCTTCAATTCGATCAATTGATTCTCTGACTAAAACTGTAACACCTTTTGGTGCATCGAGCTTGGCAATTTCAATAATTAATGCTCGATAGTTAACATCTGCTTTATTTTCCATGCTTTCAATTGATTCTGAGATTTCTATTACTTTATCCAATTTTTGATATAACGCTCTAACTAAATCGATTAGTGATCTAGAAACAATTAGTGTTTTTTCTACTAATCCTTGTAAATTCTTTACCAGGGTTTTTGGAGGTGTCCAATCCTTATCCAATTGTTCTAGAAAATAAGCCGCGCCTTGTCCCAAATCGATAATTTGATCCATGCATCTAACAATTCTCATAAGATCTTGTCTAAATAATAGAGCAGGTCCAGCATCAGAAATTTCTTTCATAGCACTGTTTTTCAAAATATTTGCTTTTCCTTCCAATACATCGAGTTCTTTTATTTCTTTGTTGAAGATTTCTCTTCCAGGTGATTTCCAACAATCTACGATTTTTGATAATGTCTCAGATCCGCTTAAAACTAAACGTGAATGATCCAAAATAATTTCTAAGACTTTTTTATCTACATTGTTACCATTCGTTGAATGAAAAACCATTGTTCTGCTTCCTGTATTGTTAGTTAATTTCTTTTCTAAAGAAACACCCATTGCTTGGACTTTTTAACCTTTTAGATAGTGCTTGCTTATTGTTTGTCTTTCGCAGATTTTAACAAATTAAATAATTTATTAAGCAATAATAAGTATAAAAAAGACTGAAAGAGTACTAAAATAAAAAAAGCTGTTAGAATCCAAATTATGAATCAAGAAGTGGTAAAATGATTAGCAGTACATTCGATGACATTGCAGAAGTTGCTTCCAAGAAATATGATCAGAATGCAAGAAAAGCATTAGAAAAGCAGCTAACTTTCTTTACAAAAGATAATTCTGCAGATGATATTAAACAATTAGGTTTACCACAAGTCCTTATGTTCTTCTCATCTTCTATTGCTAAAAGCAATGGCAATGAGATCATCTTGGAATCAGATGTTGAGGAAGCTTTTGCTTTGTTAAGATATGTCCTCACTAGTGATTTTGTTGCTGATTTCATTACTAAAAATTCAATTAGCTTAGGCTTGCCACAAACTGAGAAAAAAGTATGTAGATTGGCTGATTTACTTAGAATAAAAGGAGACATGAAATCAAAGAATAATTTGGATGGAAAAGTTAGTCGATTAATTTCCTTTTTAGAAGAACAAAAATTACATCGAAAACATATTAAGAGATTGGAAATTGAATTAAAAGCAGCTATTCTGCTTTTCTCTCGTTTGATTTCTATTGGTCGACAATCCCAATATAAAATCAGTTCTTCTGATATTGATGTTAGTTATGATATTGTTAGATTTCTCATGTTCAAGTTAGAACCTATAGATATCAAAATTATGAAAGAATTATATCAAGTTGATAATGAGAAAATATGGCGACGAATACCAAAGATTGTTTTCGATCAGACTGCTCATGATCATTTAAGCGGGACAGCATACGCAGAATGGGAAAATCAGTTACCTGAAAATTTTGAAACTCTCAAGAAACACATTAATTGCAGTTCTAGGCCTTTTGTTGCAGCAATTTTTGGATACAGTGAAATCTATGCTGCAAAAAAAGAATTTTCTAGAGTTGGAACAGATGAACTTAGCTATGTTCTAGAGGATTTCGAGAAATTAATATTTGGAAATCTTAATCCTATGATTATTGAAGATAAAGGTGTTAAGATTTCATTTACTGAATTAAGCTTAGATTTACTATCACATATTTCAAAATGGCTTACAACAATAATTATCAACAAATTTGGCAAAGATGAATTTGTTTTTAATTTCTCAACTACCGTTCCAAGACAAATATCTTTGTTGTTATTTATGGCGATGGTAGAACGTATTAAAACAAACGATGAAAAAATCAACAAAAACCATATTTACAAAGCCATTATAAAATGGACGAATCAATTAAAAGTTTTAGCTGTACTTTAATAGAATTGCAAAAGGAAATATTTGGTGAGAAAAACTTGGCGAAAGTAGTAATAGTAGGAATTACTCATATTGATAGTGAAAGTCAAGAAAAAGTCTCGAGAATTCTGAAAGATGTAAAACCTGATGCAGTGTGTTTAGAATTAGATGATTATCGTTTACAAACCCTTTTGGAAAATGAGTATACTAATAATGGCAGTTTTCTTCAAGAAGAATTAAATAATAAAACTGAGCTGTCTGATGATCAAGATTCTATTAATGATGATGTAAGCTCAGGATTAACATATACTGAAGAGTTTACTGCAGTCTTAGAAGACATTGGCTTCTTTGAAAGTGAACTTGCTAGAATAGCACAAACTGATAATCCAGGTAAAGAGATGTTAGTAGCTTATAAAATAGCTAAGGAAATGGGTTCTGAGATCTATCTCATTGATCGTTCTATAAACGAAATCAGTAAGGTTTTAGAAGAAGAAGTTTCATCTGAGGAAGCAGAAAAATTCCAAGAGCTTGTTAATGAATTAGTGCTAGACAGAAAAATCGTTGCTCACCCCATTGATATTTTTGGGAAAGAATCTAACAATAATAAAGACCCTATGAAATCTTTGGAAGATATGTCAGAGAATGAAGAAATTAATTTGAACGAAGTATTAGAAATTTTCAAAGATCCTGAATCTTTAGATTCCATTTTATCTGTTTTCAATCAGAATTTTCCAATGCTGTATTCTATTTTATTAGAGGATCGAAATGTCTACATGAGTAAGCAAATTCTGAAGGTATTACAAAATCATACAACCGTTGTTATAATTCTTGGATATGGACATGTGTCTGAAGTAGCAAAACTATTGAAAGAATATGGAAAAGATCTCGTGATTGAGATTATGAATTGATTAATTTCTTGATTATCTTATTACTCGATCTTCTACTTGAAAATCTTCTCCACCTTGCCAAATGATTTGTAACTTGCCATATAAATTATCAATATTGAAATTGTTCTTTGCACTAATAGGAAATGTTTCTGCAAATACCTGCAATTCATCAATTGTCTGATGCAACCTTAATGCTAGTTCTCTCTTTTCTCCTGTTACTGTAGCATTTATTGCATCCTCAAAAGCGAAGCTATCTTCAACCCAATTTTGAAGATCTTCCAATTGGGATTCTTCAATTAAGTCGCTTTTTGAGATTAGGTTTAATTGTGGATAGAAGAACCTCATATGGACGCTTAAGGCTAAAACCATTGAATTAATTAGACCATAAGGATTTCTGCACAAGTTAGCGTCCATTAGATTTACTAGAACACATTTTTCTCCTCCGAATTGATTTGCAGCAATCACTCCTGTAGGTCTAAAGGCAAACAGTTCCATCTGCCCTGGTGTATCTATTAGTAAAATATCTGGAGAACGATCTTTAATTTCTTCAAGTATTTCTGCAGATTGAGATGTAATTAAATCAACAGCAGCAACAAGTCCACCATTTGGACCAAGCTCATATTCAGTCATTATTTCATTGATATCAATATATTCTCTTACATCCACATCTGGAGCATAGGGTAATCTTAGAACTCCTGGATCCATATTCATTGTTGCGACATCTATTTCAAAAACCTTCAAGCGATCAGCTAGAATCGATGTTAGAAAGCTTTTACCGGATCCTGCAGTTCCGACTATGAACGCTGTGTACATCTTTTAGTCATCTCTTCAAAAATCAATTATCATCATTTACTATTCTTATTTTTGGTTTCTCTCCCTTTGCACCCTTTAATTGTTTGATAGTTTCAATTATCTTCTCTACAACTTGATCCAAAATCTTACTCTCTTCTTCTGTACTAACCATTGTTATGTGAATTTCAACTTCAATAATTCTCTCATTACCAGTAGTATAACTGTGTGGATGTGTTTTAATATAAACTGAAGGATGATTCTCTCTGATTGGACTTATAGCTACTGCTAATTCACTTTCAGGAACATAATTGACTACAAGTCTTCTATCATAAAATTTCTCTTTTGAATTAAAGGTTAGATATTGAACCATTTCAAAATCAAAAATAGCAGTCATTTCCTTTGGTACACCTGGAATTGAGAATATTATTGTGTCATCAGTATTCACTAACACACCTGGTGCAGTTCCAGCTCTATTCCTTAAGGGTAGTGCACCTTCTGGTAATTTTGCCATTTGTTTTCTTTCTTCAGAGAGCTCAAGTTCTATCCCTCTTGCTTCTTTCACATCTTTAATACGATTCTTGATAAGATTCATTGCCTCTTCATTGACTTCCAATTGTTTTTTAGTTGCTATTGCTACAGCTTGCAAAGCCACATCATCAAAAGTGGGACCCATTCCTCCTGTAGTTATAATTACTTTGGGTTTTCTTGAAAGAGCTTCTTGTAGGACATGAGACATTTCATCAATATTATCACCGACAGTAGTAATTCTAGTAACATTACCCCCGAGTGAGATAATTCTCTTCCCAAGCCAATTTGCGTTAGTATTTACTGTTTTACCAATTAACAACTCATTACCAAAGCAGATGATTTCAACATCAAACATACTCAATTACAACTTTCCTTTCAATATTTTTATCTAAATTCTCATTCAATGAAAGCATCAACAACCATTTGCCATTGTCTAGGTGCAGACATTCTTACTTTTTTTACTTCTAGTATTTTCTTCACTTTACGATTATTCTTTGATATTTCTCTTTTTAAATCTTCAACTATTGTTTCTTCGGGGTTTTCTCCTCTAACAAATTCAAAGAAATGAATTATTCCTCCACTTGATTTGAGAACGTTACAAGCTACATCAATAAAATCAATAGCATATCCTGGAAGGTTCATTATAGCTCTATCAGCAATTCCTTCCAGTTTTTGTTCTTTAACAACTAATCGACAATCACCACATAGTGGAACTATTTTTCCCTTTAATTTATTTAATGTAATATTTTCTTTAAGTAACTCAATAGCATTTGAATTAATATCAATTGCATAAATTTTAGATTCAACTTCCTTTGCAATAGGTATTACAAAAGGTCCAATTCCACAGAATAAATCAGCAATTGTTTCTTTAGCTTTAACTTTACTAGCAATTCGTTTGTGCTCCTCACTTAATCGTGGGCTGAAATATGCTTTTTCAATATCAACCATAAATCGACAACCATGTTCTTTGTAGATTGCTCTTGTCTTCTTCTCTCCAACTAGATGTTCAACAGGTCTTATTCTATTAACTCCACTAACCTTCCCTAATTTAACATAAACAGATTTTATGCTAGAATGAGCATCTAATAATGATTGTCCAACTACAGTCTTTTTTTCCCAGAGTTTGTCAGGTATTTCAACA
>JAUVZH010000033.1 GCA_030602675.1 Candidatus Heimdallarchaeota archaeon
AAGATTGCTGCTGATAAAGAAAGTAAGAAATTAGGGAAAATTGTTAGAATCGATAAGCTACCTGGAAAGATCATTAAAACAGATATTCCATACGCAATGATTGTTGTACAAAAGCGTTTTCAAAAGAAATTAGTTGTACCAATAGAAGCTAAGAAAGTAATTAAAATTGAAGGAATTTATGTTTGGTTTAATATAACTAAAGCAGAATTTGATGAAGAGGTTAAACGCATTAAAAAGATAAAGATTGAAAGAGAAATATATACTGGCTCAATAGCTGGAAAAGATAGCAAAAATCGGATTTGGATAGGCTATGATCCATCTGGTTTAAGTTATAAAAGAAAAGAAAGAAAAAGATAAAACGCTTATTTCTATGAAATAGTGAAATTGAGATGAATTACTTTTTACCTTCCATCTCTTCTTCCATTCTCATTTTCCATGTTTGCTTTATCTCGTTAAGTGGTAAATCGATAAGAATTTCATTGTTAGAGTTCTCAATTTGTAACTTCTTCTTTTTAGTTACTTTCCCAATAAAAGAAGCTGGTATTTCTTCTTCTGCAAAAATAGCGATTATTTTTTCAACATCCTCAGCTTTTGCTGTTATCAGGAAACGACCATAAGATTCAGAGAATAATTTAATATCCACTCTTTCGGTTTCAGATGGCACGCGTTTCAAATTAATTTCGTATCCTAAATCACCATTCATAGCCATTTCAGTTAGGGCGACAAACAGTCCACCTTTTGAAATATCGTGACATGCAGTAGCAAGTCCAGATTTTATTGTATTAACTACTTTAGAAATGATAGTTTTTGCATTCGCGAAATCCACCTTTGGTACTTGACCGTTATTTGATTTATGAATCACTTTAGCAAATTCAGAACCACCAATTTCAGCTTTTGTTTCACCAATCAAGATAATATACTCGTCAGGAGCTTTAAAGCTATAATTTACTGCTTTAGTTACATCTTCTAATAAACCAGCGACAAATATCACTGGAGAAGGTTTTACAGCAACATCATTAACTTCATCGTGGTTGTAGAAGCTAACATTTCCACCTACACATGGAATACCTAATGCTTTGGAAGCATCAGCTAATCCTTCCACAACTTTCTCGAATGTCCAGAAAACTTGAGGATGTTCTGGATTGCCAAAGTTTAAACAGTCAGTCATTGCAATTGGTTCAGCACCAACAGCTGCAACATTGCTACATGCTTCCATCATAACTCCAGCTCCTCCGTAATATGGATCAAGATAGCATTGATGCGAATTACCATCAAATGTAACAGCAACTCCTTTCTTTGAATCAAACTCTGATAATCTAAATACTCCTGCATCGCCATATCCGGATTTTACTGTTGAATGTAATCCTACCTCTGTATCATATTGCCTGTAAACCCATTCTCTACTGATTATGTTATCACTTGCCATTATTTTTCGGCAGATATCATTTAATTCATTGGTCTTTGGTTCTTTTGGCAACCATTTACGATTCAACTTATTGAGGTATTTTGGATAACTTGCTTTTCGATCTGCTGCTGGAGGTTTCGTTAACAAATGAGCTGGTAAATCAACTATGATTTGATCGTTGTATTTAACGACACATTTACCAGTATCTGTTACTTCTCCAAGAATTTCATAAGGCAATTCATATTTGTCGAAAATTTCGCTAATCTTCTTAACGTTTTCTGGTTTAACAACAAAGAACATCCTTTCTTGGGATTCGCTCACTAAAATCTCCCAAGGTTCCATATCGCTTTCACGAAGTCTCATGTTTTCTAATTTTATCTCTGTGCCAGTTCCACCAGCATCAGCAGTTTCGGATATTGAACAAGTTACGCCTGCAGCTCCAAGATCCTTTAATCCATCAACTACGCCTGCTTTAATTGCTTCAAGAGTTGCTTCTATGATTAACTTCTTCATATAAGGATCGCCAATTTGTACTGCTCCTCTATCGCTTTCAGATTCTTCTGTAATATTTTTGGAAGCGAATGAAGCTCCACCAATGCCATCCCTACCTGTAGAACCACCAAGAAGAATTAGTTTATTACCTGGTGTAGTAGCTCTGCTTAGAGCGAGCTCATCCTTTCGCATCACACCAAAACAACCAACATTGATTAGGCAATTTATTTGGAATGATGGATCGAATTCTATATCACCACCAGCATTCGCTATACCCACACAGTTACCATAATCACCAACGCCCTTTGTAACCCATTTCAATAACCATTTAGTATGAGGATCGGAAAGACCACCTAATCTAAAACTGTCAAGTAAACCTATTGGTCGAGCTCCCATACAAAGAATATCTCGAATAATTCCCCCTATGCCTGTTGCTGCACCATTGAAAGGATCAAGAGCGGATGGGTGATTGTGAGACTCTAATTTGAACACTAATGCTAAACCATCACCAATATCAACAACACCTGCATCTTCACCAGGACCACAAATTACTCTAGGTCCTTTAGTTGGTAGTTTAGGTAAAACTGGTCTAGAACTTTTATAGCTGCAATGCTCTGAATTCATAACCTCAAGCATTGCTGCTTCTGGTATTGTTAAATCTCTTTTAATAGCCTTATAAACCGCTTCTTTTTCTTCTTTGGTGAGATTTATCTTATCCTTTGAAATTGTCTTTTCTGTCATGTTTAACGTCCCCCAAAGTAGTTCTCAAGGGATTGGAAGAAGAATTTACCATGTTCTGACCCCCAAGGACTGATAATTGCTTCTGTTGCTCTTTCTGGATGAGGCATGAGACCAACAACATTTCCTTCTAGATTACAAATTCCTGCAATATTTTCAATTGACCCATTAGGATTTGCTACTTTTGTTGTTTCTCCATTATCATTAACATAACGCCAAACAACTTGGTCATTTTCATTCAAATCTTTGAGACCTTTTTCATCTAGAAAATATCTACCTTCTCCATGAGCAACTGGAACTCTCCAAATATCTCCTTTATTGGCTATATTAGTAGCTGCGCTCCTAGTTGTCTCAATACGAAGATTCGTCCATTTACAGCTAAATCTAAGAGTATCATTACCAATCAAAGCACCTGGTAGCAAACCAGATTCAACCAGTATTTGGAAACCATTGCAGATACCAAGAACTGGTAATCCTTCATTAGCTAAATTTTTAACTTTCTTCATAACGGGCGTATAAGCAGCGATAATCCCTGCTCGTAGATGATCACCATAAGTAAATCCACCAGGTAAGAAAATGGCATCATAACCTTCTAGATGTTTTAAGGCATTATTATACCAGACGAGATCCACTTCCCAACCCATGACATCTTTCATGGCAGAAACTAGATCACGATCACATGTTGATCCTGAAAATTGGATAACTATTACTCGCATTGGCATGAATTTTCACCATTTTTCAGAATTTGCTTATTTCACAATTTGTATTGTGCACACATGAGCAATCGGATTATAAATCCGCAATTCGTTGACCATTTTCCAACAAATTTCTTTTGCTTCTTTTTCATCCTTTGCCTCTAAAGTGACTTTCAAAATTTTTCCGCTTCGCACAGAAGTGACCATATCATATCCGTGTTTAATCATTAAATCACGCATAATCGTTTCTCCTTCTGGGTCTCGGGCATTCTTTTTCCCCTCGATAATTATTTCAGCTAAGAATTGTGATGGCATAAAGGTCTAACCGCCTAAGATTATTCTAGTGGTTATGTTTCCACAAGAGTTAATGAGTTTTAAATGTTTTTTATCAAATAGTTAAATGTGAAAACTAGTAAGAAAAGAGAAAAAAATAAGAAAAATGAAAGAGATTAATTCCCTTTCGGTTTTACATAGATACCAGCATCAGCCATTATATATATTAGGCTATCTGGGTTTGTTTTTAGAAAGTCATCAACATAAGCTCTCAGTGTCTCTTGTAAATTGCCTTTGATTTCCACAGTATTAATCCTGAAAGTTTCATTAAGCTCTTTGTGATCCATTTCGGTAATCATATCAATTTGGTTGTCCATTAGAATTCGTAATAAATCAACTGGTTTTTGATTTCCTATTCTGAAGGTTTCTTCACTGCATTTATTTTCAACTACCCATTTTAGAGCATCTTCCAAATTCATGTCTTTTATTGCAATCATTGTTTCATGGTAAGCTTTGTTACCAACACCATCTTGAGCTCTTGCTAAAAGAAGTATTTTACCACCTTTCTTTGTAGCATTCCAAGCAGCATGTACACCTTTACCAGCTTGATAGAGATTTAAACCAAGATCACCAGTAGTTATTATTACTAAATCTGCACCCTTATCAACATTAATGATTCTTAAAGGCTTTAACAAGTCATGAGCTAATTCATGAAGGGAAATGATATCTCCAGCATACAATTCTACAATTTTCTTTTCATGTAGAATAGCATCAATACAGAAGACTGCTTTAGTTTTCATAACAGTTTGAACCATTTCTTTCATGTCTTGAATTACAGGATTTCCTTCTGTATTTCCTAATCGACATTCTGCTTTAAACCCAGTCTCCAATGAGAAGGCTTTAGGATGATTTCTACTTATAGTAGCACGACCAGCAATGCCAGGAAAGAATTGTTTAACTGTTCCAGCTACTCCAGCAAAATAGTGATACTCAGAATCAGTCATTGCAATAACTAAACATGCCTCAAAAGCATCTTCATTTAGAAGGATTGGAGTTCCTCTACTTGAAGTTCCTACCTCTTTTACTCCTTCATCACAATTGTGAATTAAAACATGATCTTTATAATTATTCCAAATTTCTGTTCCTAAGATTTTCTTTTCAACTTCTTCTTCTGTTGGCGGACGATGTGTTCCACTCGCAACAAGAATCTTCAAGTCTTCTGGATCTACACCATATTCAATTATCTTTGGGAAGAGAATTGGCATTAAAATCCGTGTATGTATATTTGGTCTAGTATTATCATCAACTAAAATAATTACAGCTTTTCCTTTAGAGTAATTTTTCTTTATTACCTCTGCAAGAGGAGGGCTGTCAACAGGTTTATCCAACACCTCGAAAAGCTTATCCTTAATATTAACTATTTCAGGAAAATCACCTTTAATCTCGAGATATTTTGCATTTGCGGTTTTTGGGATGAAAGCATTAATTTCATCTTCACCGTAATCAATAGGTGTGTCTAAATATTCAGCCATATTTTTGGCCATCCATCAGCTTAAGCTTGATTAAGAAAGTCTTAATCGAGTTAATTATTATGTCTTTTGATAATTTTTGTTTGAAAAAACCTTTCCTTTAACTATAAAATTTTTAAACTCTTATATTTAATATCTACTACCCTTATATTTAATTATCAAAAGTTGTAGCAGCTAGATGCTAATGAGAAGATCTTTATGAGTAAGAAAAAATTATGTCAAGTTTCTGATATACCAAAAGATGGCGTAAAGACTTTTAAAGTTGATAATCTGGATATTGCTGTTTTTAGTGTTGTAGGTAATTATTATGCAATAGACCGGAAATGCACTCATTTAAAAGGTAATTTGGCAAGAGGGAAAGTCAAAGATAAAACTATACAGTGCCCCTTACATGGATCAGTTTTTAACTTAGAAAACGGTGTGCTTCTCAATCATCCTGGAACGCTTGCTGGCTGGTTTAAAAAAGCTAAAAACACACAAGTTTACAAAATATCTGAAGAAGGAAACGAACTTTATATTGAAATATGAGTAAATGCTTTGAATAAACATTACTCTTGTTTCATCTTACAAAGAAGTTATTTGCTAGACCATATACCAAGAATATTGCCAAAATTATCTTCAAAGATAGCATAGAATCCATAACCGCCATCAATTTCAGTTTTTTCTTGTACGATTTTTCCTTTGTTATTTACTATTTTTTCAAGTGTTTTTGGTATATCTTCAACTTGGATATGTAACATGATTTCCCCTTTTGCTATTTTATCTGATTTAGTAAAAGCTCCTCCGACGCCTTCATCGCCGGTTGTAAAAAACGCATAATCAGTGAAACCTGTGTCGATTTGTACTTTCCAATTAAAAATAGTCTCATAAAATTTCTTTGCTTCATTTACATCTTTTACAGGGATTTCAATATGGGCTATTTTGCATTCCATAATAATTCAACTCCAATAAAGTCTTACATTTGTACTCTTAAAATAATATAAAACTCTGTAGGTTCTTTTTCTTAGAAATATTCCATTTGTAGTATGAAAAACAGTTTTTAAACTGTTGAGAGAGACTCTTTATATCATTTGGTGTTTAATACTATTCTGAGAAATAATTGAGGTTTGAGTATAAATAATGAAATTAAATCGAAAAATTAGCTTAGTTACATCATTGGTATTATTCTTCATTACTCCTATTCTTAGCACTAGCTCTGTTGAAAATTACCTCATAGATGTTTCTGAAGGATTAGATGCAATAACATTAACATCTGAAGAAATGACTTTTATAATTAATGAATATAAACCAGATTTTATCTGGTGGCTAGGTAATGAAAGCTCAGCAGTTGAAGAATACTGTGTTCGTTTTACAACACTGCAAGAATTCTTTGGATCAGACAATATCATCGATTCAAGTGATGAATTAAATGGAAAAGAATATGATTTAGAAACGAGTGTTTGGGATACCGAAATTACTGAATCGTTAAATTCTGTTATTGTTAACTTAACTCTAGCAGGTTTAGCTGATAATGTGATAATTCAATTTCTAGTTTCCATAAATATTGTCAACACATATCTACCAGGAACTAATCTAATAATTAAACCATTATCTGAAGCAAAAATCGAAATTGTAATTAAAAATTGGAAGTTTTCAGATTTTGCTCAAGGACTAGCTTTAAAGGCTGAAATTTGTGAGCGAAAAAAAGAATCCAGTATTTCCTTTAATAATGGCTCTATTACTACAAACGAAAATGATGTTAGATCCATTCAAATTTTCAGTGATAATTATATATACAATCCAGAGAAGGCTTTCTTTAGATGGATGACTTCTGCTGATTATTATAATGGAACTGATTTACTCTTTGATTTACCATCTGGAAATGCCTATTTTAATGAAACAACAGATGGTTACAATGATGACTATGTAAATTTGTGGTTTTCGTATCAAAACTATGCTGATTCACTTACTGTGAAACACACTGCAACATTAGGTTTATATGAAGATGAACCTATTTATGCTACCGCATTAACACCAGTTTTCAGTTTATCATTTTTAATCTCACTAATTGCTACTAATGTAATTACTTTCATAATTTATCGGAAAAAAGGAAGAAAAATTTGAAATCTTTCTGTCTTTTTTTCACACATTATATTTTTTAGTAAGTATGTTATAACAATAAATGAAACCATTCGAATAGGGTACACTATTGATCATATGAAGAGGTAATTACATGAAACGTTTGAGGATTTTTGGTGTTTTGATAATTCTCTCATCAATTATTCTTCTAACATTTAGCTTTTCTATGATGCATTGTAATGAAGTCGAAATACCTCTCACAAGTCAAAAAACTAGTCTTTTTATTATAAAAGAAAATTCAATCAGAAAAAATGATTTATATGAAAATGAGACACTAATGCACCACAATATGGAAGTGAAAATCAGAATTGATAATTCTATAAAAGTAACCTCAAACTTTGTTTTAATGTATAGTGATATACAACCTTTAAGCAATTTTTTATTCGTAGTAAATAAAACAATCAAATCAGTTTTTGTCTTTGATCCAATAGGATCCTTAACGTTTTCATGGGAAATAAAAGGTGAATCGAGTGTCATTAATATTACAATGAGATATCCTCTATTACAAGAGCAAATCTACGTTTTTTCAATTTCTTATGAAATGGATGAAGTAGTCTATTATGTTCCTGAACCTTCAGACTTTTTCGGTTTAGATTTTGTAGTTCGTCACAAACGTCAAACAGATAATTTCAAGTTTGAAATAGTTCTCCCAGTAAATCACAACTTGATAGAAGGTCAAACACCTAGACCTGTTTCCCCAAGTGCAGATAAGATTTACACAGAAGATAATAATGTGAAGATTTCTTGGGAGCTTGAAGATTTAGATATAAATGATTTATTTTCTTGTGTTGTTAGATATTTTAAAATTGGAACTTTTATTACAAATCCGCCAGCAATAAATCGAATCCCAATTTATACCTCGTTAGCCTTCCTTGCTGGAGTAGCTTTATGCACATTGGTTTTCTATTTTGTTATAAAAAATAAGTATGGACCAGTAAAAGCAGAGCTCGTTAGTGCCCTTCTCTCTCAATCAGAACAAGACGTTATAAATGCAATCAATGAAGAGGGTGGAATGGCAATACAACGGAAAATATGTGAGAAAACAGGTTTTTCAAAATCAAAAGTATCACAGGTTTTGCTTAAATTGGAAGAGAAAAACATCCTTATTCGAGAAAGGTGGGGAAGAACTAATAGAGTAAAAATCACTAATCCTAACTTTCTTAATTTGGAACTTGCTGAAAGCGAAGAAGAATTATCAGATTCTAAGAGTGTTAATGATTTGGATTGATGAATTAGTACATTTTCAAAAAATTCAACAATAAAAACGAATTTTAAACGTTTAACAAACCTTGATTTAACCGTTGCTAGAGATTGTTTATAGTTAAATTTATACTATATGTTATTTAGTCAAGATTATATTACCAATCAAGGAAATTGAGAATAAGTTAAAATAATTCTCAACTCTGAGGTTATCTTGTGGCCTTAAAAAAATTAAATATGAGGTTAAAAAAAATGAAAACAATTACAAAAATTATTATTGGATTTATGCTTATAACGTTCTTACTAGTACCTGTTACAACTCAGCTTGTTTCAGCAAAAACTGATAAGATTGATGTAAAAGAAGGCCAAGATGCAATTACGATCACTACAGAATATATTACTATGAAAATTAGAGAAGACAAACCTCATTTCATCTGGTGGAATGGTAATCAAAGCACCGCAGATGAAATATATAATGTGCAGTTTAATTCTATCCAGGAATATTTCGGTGATGATGAATTCTTGGATACAAGGTCTGAACTTGTAGGTGGTATTGTCTACAATCTACAATCAAACGAATATGCTTGGGATACCGAAATTCTTGAAGGTGATACAGATTATACTATCACACTAACTCTTTCTGGTTTAGCAAATAATGTAGAAATTCAATTTATAATTCAAATATTTGAATCTGATCAATTATTGACTGGAACAGATCAAATAATAGATGGTTTAACAGAAATAAAATTTGATATCATTGTTAAAAATTGGGTCTTTACAGAAGGAGCTCAAGGTTTAGGTATAGAAGCATTACTCTTAGAATCACAAAAAAAACATCAAGTAAGAGTAAGATCGGGTTCAGATGAAGAGAATGGAAATAAAACTCGAACAATGCAATATGAAAGTGAAGAATACGGAAAAACTCATGTAGCTTATTATGAATGGACAACTTTTGCTGATGTCTATGATGATTCAACCTTTATTTCGAGATTAGATGTTAGTAATACTATTTTAGAGGAAAGTAGTCAAGGTGTAGGACCTGGTGAACCTGAAGAATCAGGCACGATTCATCACTGGTTAACATATCCAAATTATGGTGATTCACTAACTCTTGTACATGATCCCTCATTAGGCATTTATCCTGAATCCTTTACGGTTTCATTGATTATCTTGCCTTCAATCGGAGGAATACTTGCTATAGTTTTTATTGTCAGTTATTTCAGGAAAAGAAAATAAGAATCTCAGCTAAAGTGTGATTTTGGTTTAGTTCCAAAATCACATCATTTTTTAATACAATAGATAACATATAATGCAATTCAATCTGGTGTGTTTAATGAAGGGTTCGAAATCGCTAGTTGTAGCGTTACTGGTTACTATTTGTCTCATTATGGTAACAAATAACCATATTGCTCTAGACAGTCAATCAGTGAGTTATTCAGGTAATAATAGTACTGAATTCCAAACTCAAGCATATGAGAATGTAACCCTATTAACACATAATTTAGAAGTAAAAGTTTTACAAGATAATTCCTTACATGTAATTTCTACATTTGTTGTTGTTAATAATGATTCGCAACCAATGGATTATTTTGATTTTGAGATAAATAAGAATATCAGCTCAGTCTATGTCTACGATCCTCTCGGACCATTACCTTTCACTTGGAGTATCGATCCAGCTGTTGGTAACAAGATAAATATAACAATGCGTTATCCATTGCTATTTGATGAAACTTATGTTTTCTCAGTTTCATATGATCTTCGCGATGTTATATATAGAGTAGATGAACCAATTGAATACTATGAGCTAGATTTTGAGGTAACTCATCCAAGAAATTCAGATGAGTTCAATCTGATAATTGTATTACCTGTTGATGGACAACTCATTGAAGATGGAGTTCCAGCACCTACTTACCCAACTCCGAAAAATGTCTACATTGAAGAAAATCTTGTAAAAATCATTTGGAGTTATGAAGATCTAACAATTAGTACGACTGATGTTTTTATTATTAGATATTCAATAAATACAGATGCGGAAACAGGAAGAATCAATCTTTTTGGTCTATATATTACATTAGCTTTTCTAGGAGGAGTGGTTATTAGTTTATTAGCTGTGTATCTCTACTATACTTTGAGAGCTAAACCTTCTGGTACAGAATTAGTAAGTTCACTTTTATCTGATACAGAGCAAGAAGTGATTAAGGCTATTAATGCGGATAGCGGAGTTTCAACTCAAAGAAGGATCTGCGACAAAACAGGTTATTCAAAATCAAAAGTTTCCCAAATTCTTGCTAAGTTAGAGGAAAAGAAGGTTCTAAAGCGAGAAAGATGGGGTAGAACAAATAAAGTGACAATCACAAATCCAACTTTTAAGACAATAGGACAAAAAGAAAGTTCTGAAGAAGATTCTAAATAGATTGCTTTTTTTTATTGCCTTTCTTTTTCAGATCGATTTCTTATAATTATAGCACCTAGATTAAACGCAAAAACTATTACAACTAAAACGAGAGCTATTGCCCATTGGATGTTTCTTGTGGATGAAGGAGCTGAGATTGCCATCATATAAAGCTCAAAAGGTATTGCAGGAAATCTTGAAAGAAATCCGCTAAAAGCTGGAACACCAGTAGCTACTCCAATGAATAAGATTGCAGCAGTTTCTCCTGCAGCTCTTCCTAAAGCAAGAATAACACCGGTTGTTATTCCTGGTATTGCAGCTGGTAAAAC
Organism: Candidatus Heimdallarchaeota archaeon; assembly: GCA_030602675.1. GTDB lineage: Archaea > Asgardarchaeota > Heimdallarchaeia > JABLTI01 > JABLTI01 > JABLTI01. Next base: position 11,172 of record JAUVZH010000033.1, read on the forward strand.
TACATGTCGAATTGTTTGCCATTTAGTTGCTCCTAATGCCAAGCTTCCAGCTCTATAATCCTGAGGTACAGTTTTCAAAGCTTCTTGAGATGTTCGAATTATTGTAGGTAAAATCATACAAGCTAAAGTTAACCAAGCAGCAACCAACGATTTTCCTATTCCTAGTGCCAAAACGAAAAAGGCATATCCAAAGATACCAAAAACTATTGATGGAACTCCTGCAAGATTATTTATTCCTTGATTAATTATATTAACAATAATACCACCTTTTGCATATTCATTTAGATATATTGCAGCAGCGAGTCCCAAAGGTAATGCAAGTCCCACGGCTCCAAGGATAAGAAGAATTGTACCTATAATGGCAGGTCTAATTGACCATTCAACTTCTGGACCAGGTTTCATAAATAAAAGCTGGAATGAAAGACCTCTTGAACCATTTATTACTAATATTAAGATAAATGAAACGAGTATTAGAAAAATAAATGCTGCAGAAGATGCAAGCATTGTAAAGGTTAGTTTCTGAGAAGTTTTGGGTTGCATAAGGCGTCGTTTTTTTGGCAATGCATCAAAATCAACTGATTGAAATGAGGTTTTTTCACTTTGAGTGGATTCAGTCGTATCATTGTCTTTTATAATAAATTGTTTGTTTTGCGATTTGTCCATTGATTTATGCACCTCTAAATTTCTTTGTGAAACGTTTGATTGCCAAATCACCGATAAGATTTACTGTAAATGTTATTAGGAAAAGAACAATTGCTATGCCAAAAATAGCATGGAATTGAGTACCTCCTTGAGCTGCTTCTCCAAGTTCTCTTGCAATTATAGCCGTTAAAGGATCAACTGGAACTAAAATATTGAAAAAAGGTTTAGGTATCTGAGAAGCTCCACCTGCTACCATTAAAACAGCCATGGTTTCACCTATAGCTCTACCAAAAGCTAAGATAACAGCAGTAGTTATTCCTGAAAGTGCTGCAGGTAAAACGACTTTTCTTATTGTTTGCCAATTTGTTGCACCAAGAGCAAAAGAGCCTTCACGATATGTTTTTGGAACAGCTTTTATTGCATCATCAGTTATAGAAACAATCGTTGGGATAACCATTATTGCTAAAATTAAACCACCAGAAAGTGCATTCTCACCAGTTGGTAATTTGAAAATATATTTAACAGCAGGCACTAAAGTAAACAAACCAAAGAAACCATAAACTACAGATGGTATACTTGCCAATAATTCAACAGTTGGCTTTAGTATTTTTCTAACAACAGGAGGAGCAATTTCAGCAATGTAAATAGAACATGAAATACTAATAGGTATAGCTACTACCATAGCAATAGTTACAACCATAATTGTACCTACAATTCCATGAAGTATCCCGTATTGATCTGCTTCAGGATTCCAATCTGTACCAAAAAGGAATTTAAATAATCCGAAATCCGGTATAATTTGTAAGCCGTTTATAAGAATGAATACAAAAATAAGTATTACAATAATAACAGAAATACTCGCAAAGATTATCAAGATGATTTTTTGCCAACTTATTTTTTGCTTCCCAATTTCAAGAATCTCACTTTCAGTTGATCTGGTTTCACTCTCGAGTTGCTGCTCATTAATTGTTTCTTCAAGAAAGTTTGTATCTTGACTCAATTTTAGTGCCCTCAATATTAACCTGCTAATTAATTGTAAATGTCATCAGTTGTTGGCGCTATATTAATGAAACCAGTTTCCAAAACAATATCTTGTCCCTCAGGACTCAATGACCAATTAATAAACTCTTTAACCATACCTTCTGGATCACCAGAAGTAATCAGAAATAATTCTCTTTGAATTGTATATAATCCACTAAGAACATTCTCAATATTTGGTTTAATGCCATTTATGGAAACTGCTTTTACTTCTGAATCAATATAACCAATTCCTAGATAACCAATGTAATTTGGATTGTCGGCAACAG
>JAUVZH010000410.1 GCA_030602675.1 Candidatus Heimdallarchaeota archaeon
CAAAATATTCCCTTGAAAAACTACTCAGGTGGCATGAAACAAAGGGTTGGTATAGCCCAAGCACTCTTAAATAATCCCAGATTGTTAATTGTGGATGAACCAACGTCAGGCCTGGATCCTGAGGAAAGAGTTCGATTTCGAAAGTTAATGACTGATCTTGCTGAAGATCGAATTGTTATCCTTTCAACACATATTGTTTCTGATGTCGAATCCTGTGCTAATAAAATTGCAATTATCAATGAGGGAAAATTAGTACAGCATTCGATCCCTGAACAGATAACTCAATCTGTTAATGGAAAAGTATGGAGATTTGTTGTGCAAAGTAATGACCTTTCTAATATAGAAACAAAATACCAAATTAGTAGGTCTCTTCGGGTGAAAGAGGGGATTCAAGTACGGGTTATAGCTGGTGATGCTCCTAATCCAGATGCTGAAAAAGTAGAACCTACTCTAGAAGATGCCTATTTACACACTATTTCAGAGGTTAGAAAAAAGAAATGATTAGAATGTGTGTTTAGATGAATAAAGTATTTACAATTTATTATATCATGAAAAGTACGTTATTAGAACAAATTCGTTCCTATCGTTACTTGATTATATTATTACTCACATTAATTTCCACTTATTTTTTTATTCCTGCACCTGATGCTATTTATGCTACTCTGGTGATAGATGGTTTCAGAGGTTATTATAATAGCGCTTGGATTGGTAGTGTAGGAATTCTTTATACTTCAGCGTTCCTCTCTCTCTTTGGTTTTTATATTTCAAAGAATTCTATTACTTATGATAAAGAAACAAATGTAACTGAAATTATTGCTTCTACTTCAATGAAAAAATGGCAATATACACTGGGAAAGGTTCTTTCTAATTTCTGTATTTTATTAAGCATGCTTTTTGTTGCATTCTTTGGATTAATTATAATGCAGCTAGTTCGAGGAGAGGAAATGCATTTACGCATCTGGGATATATTGGCACCAATTTTGTTCATTGGAGTTCCAGTACTATTGTTTACAGCAGCAATAGCAATGTTGTTCGAAACAATACCTGGTCTAGATAAAGCATTTGGGAATATTATTTATCCTTTTCTCTGGATGGGATTATTTTTAATGAGTGCTTTTATTGCTAATTTTATTGATCCTTTTGGACTTAAGATAATTATTAACTCTATTCTCTCACAATCTCCAATTCCTCCACTGGATGGAAGTCATGCAATTTCAGTTGGTGAATTACTCACAGAACCCCTTCCTTCATTTACTTATACAGGAATCAACTGGACTGGCTCTATTATATTAAAAAGAATGATTTGGATTTTTGTCGGTTTAGGTATTGCTTTTCTATCTTCTTTATTTTTTAATAGATTCAATCCAGAGAGAAAAAAAATACGAATCAAACTTAAAGAAAGAAAGAAACAAAAAGAGAAAGATGAAAAAAGAGTAAAGGTTCAAAAGAATCAGTTTGAATTCGATTCCAAATCCATTGATGAAAGAACTTTCTCTTCAGAGAATCTTTTGAATGTACTTTCATCACAAAAATATCGAATGCGATTTTTCTATTCAATACGAATGCAGTTAAAATTATATCTTAAACAAATTCCTTTATGGTGGAAACTCCTCATTTTAGGGGTAAATATAGCTTGCATATTTTCACCTTTATGGATTACTAGACAATATTTACTTCCGGTAGCTTGGATTCTCCCAATAACACTTTGGTCAAAATTAGGAATCATTGAGAAACAAAAGAACACAAGTGAGTTAATATTCAGTACTCCTTATCCAATAAGGAAAAATTTTCTGAATACCTGGCTCATTGGTTTAACAATTTCCTTATGTTCTGGAATAGGAGGAGGAATAAAATTTTTGATAACTCAAGAATGGGCAAATGTCATTTTCTGGATTGTAGGTTGTATATTTATTCCTTCCTTTGCATTATTTCTTTCAACATTGACTGGATCTGGAAAAGCTTTCGAATTCCTCTATACACTGCTATGGTATATTGGACCAATGAATCAAGTAGCTTATCTCGATTATATAGGCGTCCTTGGATTACCATTAGAATCTAAAATTTGGATAATTTATCTAACTATTTCTTTAACAATGATAGTTCTAGCATATATTGGTAGATTAATACAATTTAGAAAAAAATAACATCTAATTATTGAAGGAACGTTGGATAGAGAAACAATGATACTTTCTGAGTGTTTTGTAATTAAAAGGAATAGCCAAAAAACTCATATAAAGCAAAAAATCTGGGAAAAATGCTCAAGCACACACTCTTCTTTAAGGTCTAGAAATCCATTTCAGCAATGACACGCTTAGGTAGTAAGAACTAACTGGTTGAGCATCAAATTTCTGTATACTTGTATGACATTCTTTCTTCTGTGATCTTTTTATTTTATTGTGAAATTAGTTAAGTGACCAATGAAAGAAAGAAAAGGTCTAATTTTCTCTAAATCTTGTCTAGGTCCTCAAGGTAGGAGGTATCACCCATCAATTCTGATAATCTAGAAATGGATCTTACTCCGGGAGCTCCGTCTACAACATCATGATCTAACAGAAAAGTAGTGCAAAGAAGTTTTCGTTCTTCTAATTTGCCATTTCGCACAACAGTGTGATTCTTAATTCCTCCAAGAGAAACATTCAAAGTTTTATCAGAAAAAGGTACGAGCCAACCGCCTTGACCTTTAATGAACATTCCCAGCGAAGTTATGCCAACTGTACCAATCAATTTTTTCAATCTAAAAGGATTGGTTAACATTTTTCTTATGATAAATCTTCTGAAAAATCTCGGTAAGAGGGAGTACAACGACATATATCTGGATGTACCTCTTGTAAGCTGTTCCCTTTCAGTGATTTTTTTATCCTGATAAGATCGTATTTCGTCTGTAATCATTTTAACACTTTTTGTATCTGCTTTCCGGATAACATAATTGTAGGGAATCTTTTTACCTGCTTTAGTAGTAATCTCAATAATTACACTCATGTCAACCTCATCAAAAACCACAAGTTTTCGTCCTTTACGAAAAGTGTTTAACCGTTTATTTTCCATAACAGTTTGACTGAGACATTTAGCCACCCAAGCAGTAATCGAGACCTTATAGTTTTCTTGTTTCTCAATTTTCTCCATCATAACTAAAGCGTCAGTAACATCAATTTCAATTAACGCAAAGACCCTATTTAAATAAGCAGCT
>JAUVZH010000181.1 GCA_030602675.1 Candidatus Heimdallarchaeota archaeon
GAGATAATAACTATCCAACGAATGAAACTACACTTAAAACTTGTGAAAAGCAAAAAGTGATTCCAAGTTTTTTATTGGATAATTTGGTTTGTTCAAATTATCCTTTTCTGCATTTTTTCATACATGCAATATTTTGTAAGCAAAAAAAGATAACACTGCCATACAAATTCCTGAAACAAAATATGTTAAGGAATGAACAAAAGCGAATTTTAAACCTCTAATTCTTGGATCTTCATTTCGACGAATTTTTCTTTGTTTTACAACAAGTGATAAACGAGGAATGGTTAATCCTGAGAAGAGTATAAGAAAACCACTTTGAACAAACATGACCCAAGACATTATTTCTTTCCAATTTGGATTAGGATCTAGATTATATGAATAATAAAGAAACAATATCAAATCAAATATCATAAAAACCCCAAGAACAATTGATATAGCTTGAAAAATGTTGGCAAAATTAAATTGATAAACTTTGTAATCTTGTCTTAAAACCAAACGTTGTTCTCTTAAAATCTTCTCATATAATTCCATTTCTCGTTTTGGAGCTTTTTGAGTGTTAGGTTTTATTATGAAAGGTTGAGTATGTGAGTTAAATTCATTTTCCCTTTTTTTCGAAATAATTTTTTTTGTATGTTCTGAATCCAAATCTTCGCTCAAATACAAAACAACCTTGAATATATTTTACCAATTATGTTAAAAATATATTTTTATAAGATTCAAAAATCGAATAGTTAAAATGTTGAGAATTATTTCAATATAAACCAAGCAATAAATGAAGCAATTCCAATTAGAAATCCTGCAAGTATATAGGTATAAGCGCTACCTATTGCTATTTTAGTATCTGCACCTGTGATTTTTTCCCCTTTTACTAATCTATTTTTAATAGCATCAATTGTAAATGATTGTTTAACAGTTCCAACACAACCTCCAAAAGTCAATAACAAACCACACTCTAAAAGATAAATGATTGGAAGAAAGATAAGAATTGCTGATTTGTTTTTACTTATAAAATACAAAACAAGTAATGTTACTCCTACAAAAAACAGTGCTAGAACACTAGCGACTATTAATACTCTTGACCATCTAAGTTTTACCTTTGCTGATTCATACTCTTCGAAAGTATCAGATGAAATTTCTTCTTCAGATGATTCAAAATCACTTTTTGTATCATGGTTATCATCTGAAGAGTATTCAGTTTCAAATGTATTTTCAGCGTTGCTAACATCTTTGGGTAACAATATGGAACAATCCTTATGTCAAATAGAATTGGAAATTAATAAAACATTACTAAATTCTAAAAAGATAGAATATGTGGAAATGGATGATAATTCTTCTAGTTCCATTCCACGATTAGTTTGTCTTCATCATCTCTGAAGAATCCACTCATAATAGCTATTAAATCAATAATCCAGCCAAAAATAAAGAATCCTCCAGTGCAAGTGAAAACTATACCCGAAGCTATCTTACCGACCATGTATCTATGAAGGCCTAGGAATCCGAAAACAGCTAGTAATGTTAATAACCACTTTTTGTGTGATGATTTTTCTTCATCTGTCAATACTTCTTTTTTTACAACACCTCTTGCACGTGACCAGATTGCTCCAAACTCGTCGACAACATCAGCAAAGGTTGCTTTAAACTCGCGCCAAGGAATTGAGATTAGATAATACTTTAGTTTATTACCAGCCCAGACTATCGGTGGTAAAACTACTTTCTGGAATGCGAACATTAAGATCAAAATAACTAACAAACCAGATACTAAAAATAAAGACCAATAAGTCTCAAAGAAACTTGGATAGTAAGTGTACTCATAAACTAGAGTACCATTTACAGTTCCATAGAATTCTTCATGCCAAACAATGAGATGATAATCCATATCTATTTCAGAGGTAAACGTAAGATTAGTTTCTGTAACATCCGGATCATGAACTACTGAACTGAAGGGACTAGGTTCTGAATTAGAAATAAGTGACCAAGTATTATATTGATCATCGTTTAGTAAATAAGCACTTACAGTAGCATTAAGATTAAAGATTTGAATAGTGTCATTTGTTGAGCGATCTGAAGCCAGTATTCTTAGATAATAAGGTTGATAGATAATTGCATCTAAACCAGCGGTCCAGAGGTAATTACCTGTAACATCAACTCCGTCAGAAAAAATAACTAACTTAGGACTAATTGCTCCATCAGTAAATTCCACTTTTAAATAACCATCACAAATGAATAAAAAGGAATAATCATCAGGAGCGTTACCAACAAAAACCCCAACATAATCCAAATACTGATTATTCCCAACTGGCCCAGAAGAGTCTAATATGTAGATCTCCAATCTTCCTGAGGACCGCATTTCTAGAAAGTATGTTCCTGAGTCAGAACTGGAACCAACAGCATCAACTTCAGGTATACCATAAATGTACTCATTAAGAAGATTCAATGAAAAACTATCTTTCCCAATTATTTCAGGTTGAGATGGTTGAATTGTAAAATCAATATACATAAGTTGGTAGGTTTCACCAACAGCAGAGATAATAGGTAATGTTGTTAATGCGAGAATCAATACTGCTAAAGTTAAACTGGGCTTGTTTGTTTTGAACGCTCTCATATGAAATTCACATCTTTTAATTAGTATAACATTGCAATAACTAATGCATATCAAATAATTTATAGCTTTTATATATTTTTGTGGTCTTGAAATTAAGATAAAATTAGCTATTTATAGTGTTTTCCTCATAATCCACATTTTATTGTTATGAGATAATAGTAGGAAAGAATCAAAAAAGAACTGACAAAATGGATGGGAAAAGGAGAAAGTGAAAAGGGTATATAGAAAGAAGATGCACTAAATTCAAAATTATCAGAAGAAAATAAGAAAAAGAAAAAAAGAAAGAAAAAAGCCTAATGGCTTATTTTCGTCTCTTTAAGAAGAAGACTTGACTTGCGCCTGCTAAGGCGAGAATGCCAATTACTACGTAAAGACCAATACCGGTTTCTTCTGTTGTTGGATAAACGAAACCAGCATCTTCCATGAGTCCTTTGGCTATAGCAATGCTGTACTCTAATGGTTCTAATGTATCATCAAATCCTGTTGCACCCATTGGAAATGGGGTAATACCTGGAGATCCAAGTCCATTAAGAATTTCTGCTACAATGACCTCTCTTGGAATCATGTGGCTAATTGCCTTTCTAATAGCTTTACTAGACTCTGGGCTGGATATAGGACATAATTCACCTGTACCAAGGTATGAATGTTCCATGTTGAAGCCCATTTCTTGAGAACCAGGATCCTCTACAGTTGTGTATTTGACACCGGCTGGAACTTCTTCAATTTGTGGACTGAATTGTGAATCAACCATGTCAACTTTTCCTCCTGCTAGTGCTGAGAGAGCACCTTCTTTGTTGGACCAGAATTCAAAGATGATTTTATCGAATTTTTGAGCTTCGTGATCACCCCAATCAGTCCAGTGTGTATTAGCTATTAATGTAATAACACCATTGGTTTCATCATAATCATCCATCCTATATGGACCAATACCGAAGAGCTTTGCGTCATCAATATCATCTTTAGCCCAATTGACTGCTTGTTGTTCTTGAAGTTCTGGAAGAATTCCATCCCAAATGTGCTTTGGTAAGATATCAACACCAAGATTACTTTCTTGGAACACATATGTTTGAATGAAATCAACTGTAAATACAGCGGGATCAGGGGTGATACCGATTGTATAGTTTGCAATATATACTTTGTAGAAACTAAGATCTGGTTGTCCAAAGTCTGGATTAATGAGTAGTTGGAAGCTGTATTGAACATCTTCTGAAGTAACTGGTGTACCATCTGCAAAGACAATACCTGGTTCGAGTGTTACGGTATAATTTTTACCATTATCACTGTCGTATGTAACTGCTGCGTATTCAACATAATCTCTGGTTGGCATAGCTCTTTCAGCTATTCCACCATATATTTGTTGAGTCCATTGAGCATCGTAAACTGATTCAGTCTTGTAAGTATGGAAATCTTCAAAGTCTGCAGGACAAGCATAGGTGAATGTAGTTTGATCTGGAATACTCCAGTTGCTCATATCTTGATAACTTGATGCCCACAATAGTGGATCCCAGCTTGCTGTATCAAAGTCTGTAACATGTGGGTAGAGAGATGTTTGATAACAAATAGTTGCTGCGGGGACATCTTCATAAAGTATTTCCTGTATTTTTTCTGCCCATGTAATTCTATCTGCTAAAACGAATGAGCTTGAATAGTTATTTATAGCCCAATCCATTTCTTGATTATCATATTGGTAGTGGTTGTCACCGTCAGGTGTGATTGAATAACTATCAAGTAGACCTCTAAAGTCTATGTCAAGACCCCAACTCCAACCAATAAATAATATATCGAAACCACCTTCAGCGTATGAAGGGACCGGATATGGTCCTGAGTGACCCCATGTTCTTGGTGAAATTTGGGACCAACCACAATGGTCAAATATGTCTATACCAATACCAATTCTTGGCAATTGTTCTACCATTAAAGTAGCCCATTGATTTCTTGCTGGATTAGTATTGGGCGCAAGTATACTAATTGTAAAGAAGGCTGGTGGGTTAGCTGCTTTAGCTGGTGTAGCTAAAAATGGCATAATGCTTAAGCACATTAGCACTGCTAACGGAAGGACCATCCTTCTAATATTATCCTTCTTGATCAAATTTAATTACCTTCCACATTGAAATAGGTAAGTACCCTAATCGAAGAGTACATTTTAGTTGTTAACTTACTCATTTAAAAGTTTTAAGGATAAAATAAGTAATTACTTAATAGTGATTGGGTTTTCATTGTCTTTTAGCTAAATAAATAGGTGTTTTTTTGACTATTTGCTATGAAATTACCTTTCTTAATAGTTTTTTATTATGATTATTGTCAGGAAATTGTCATATTTATACCCATAAAACAATTTTTAGTAATTCTTAGATCCTAAGAGCTTCAATTACCTTTTGTTTTCCTTGTTTTATTATTGAAGGTAAAGTACCCAATACAGCCATAGCTGTTATGATGAATGGAAAGACTATGAATTGCACTAAAGGTAGATTTACAGTAAATGGTATGATGTTATGTGATGTTAAAATTGGAGTAAGTATAAAGAATGTTGAATAGGCAAAAGCAATTCCAAGTAGTATTCCTAAAATGCTTGTTGTTAATACTATCACAATGATTTCTGTAAATAACAGTTTAGTAATCCGTCTTCGAGATTTACCTATAGATAATGCGATGGCAAATTCTTGCGATCTTTGACTAATTGTGAAATCAGTGAACATAACCAATAATACTAGAATTATTAAGAGAGTTGAGGTTAATTCAATATAGAAGAAAATTTGAACGTTTGGTATATACGATTCAATGAAAGACCCTATTATCTGAGCATTTATTGATTCAGGATTAACATCTATATTTGGCAGCAAAGTTTTAACTGATTCTTCTATCGTTTCTAAATCTTCTCCTTTGAATATACTTGCAAGAAAGAGTTTACTGGAACTTATTTCTAGTTCATTTATCATATAAGCTTCATTTATGAGTACGAAACCTTCATTTAGTTGTAGCATATCGATATTTTTCCCATCTGCCAATCCAAGCCCGGGTGCAGAATTAATAATACCAACAATTGTAAACTCTCGATAAAATATATCACCGGGTAACCAAGTAATAGGCAACAAATCGCCAACTGTCTTGTTTAATCTTTCAGACAAAGGTTCACTTATGATAACTCCATCAGATATTTCATGTAGTTCCTGCAGTATTTTAAAAGTATAATTACCTGAAAAGCTACTTTTGTCCCAGAAACCCACTCTTGAATAAGTTACAGCATTAACACCATAAACAGTATAATCATCAGAAGCTATCGTTCCATCTGTTTTGAGAAATGAAACAACTTCATTTACTCCTTCAACTTCAGAGATATTATTTCTAAACGAATAATGTTGTGGATATGGATTTGTTGAGATCCGTAAATCAGAGCCATTCTTAAAGTCTGATTCGATTTCTTGATTCAGAGCAATAGATGAAGCAAATACTAA
>JAUVZH010000284.1 GCA_030602675.1 Candidatus Heimdallarchaeota archaeon
AAAGCAATGGATCCAACAATGAGATTTGAAATGGTTGCTTCTTTTAGAGTGATCTTACTTGAATCTTCACCATCAAAAAATGCTATAATTCTATTTGGTAGTACTTTATCATTTGTTGTATCCTGAGAAATTACTATTTCACTGTTTTCTACAGCATTTTCACTATCCTTCATATCGACCCTTGCCTCTGAACATAAAATAAATATCTCTACTGTAATTTAACGGTTTTTCAAAAGAAGAATTATTAAATTACTATGACAATTCATTGTTGAACGGAAATGACTACTCTCGAGGATCAAATCGACCTATCCGAGGAATTTCAAAAAGGTATAATATGTGATTTGCATTCACATTCATCATATGCGGGAGGAACAGGTAGTCTTGATTTACAAACTGCTGTTCAAAACATGCCAAAAAAAGGTGTTCGAATTGTAGGAACAGGTGATTGTTTGTATCCCCCATGGTTGAAAATATTGAAAGAACAGCTACATGATCCTGACGAAAGAGGGATTTATGAATTGAAAAATGCCTCTGAAGCTGAAACGAAAACAAAATTTGTATTGCAAACTGAAATAGCAGTCACTGCTCCCATTGATGTGTATAGAAAAAATGTTCACTGCATCTTTCTTTGGCCTGATTTCGATTCAATTGAGGAAGCTATAAAACTCATAGAGAAATTTGGCGTGAAAAATTCAATGGGAAGACCATTCTTAACTAATGCAAGCATTGAGGAAACAGGAGAAAGAATAAATGCAATTTTAGATATTGATCCATTAATAGAATTTATACCAGCTCATATTCTAGTTCCTTTAGGAATTTATGGTCCTAAACCTCCGATTGTTTATATGTCTGATTTCTTTGGTGAAGCTGCTGAAAGAATTCATGCATTTGAAACAGGACTAAGTGCTGATCCTTCGGTTACTACATTAATACCTGAGCTAGATGATTTAACATTAATATCAAATAGTGATGCTCATTCTGCTGCATTGAATAGATTGGGAAGGGAACTAACAAGCTATGATATGAACAAAATCGCTTACAAAGAATTGATTGATGCAATAAGAAACAATAGAGTGTGTTATACAGCAGAATTCCATCCTTCTGAAGGGAGATATTTTCTCACAGGTCATAGGGGAGGTATTAGAAATCACAAACAAAATGAATATTGCGTTTATTCACCAGACATGATACCGCAAAATAAAACATGTCCAATTTGTGGTTTAACTTTAGTGCCAGGTGTCCTTCAAAGAGCTATTGAATTATCTGCAGCACAAGGTAGTGATAGGGAATATGGTAAAATCTATGGAAAGAAAAGGAATTTTTATAGAATGGTTCCACTTGCAGAAATACTTGCCCATGGAATTGGTATTAAGAGTCCTAACTCGAAAAGAGTAAAACAGCTCTATGATGTAATTGTAGGAGCAATTGGAACTGAATGTAAATTATGGACTACAAAACTCTCTGCTTTAGAAGAAATATTACATCAATTAATTGATGAGAAGATTGCTGAAGCTATAGTTGAAGTACGAAAAGGAAATTTTTGTTTTGCACCTCCTGGTTTTGATGGTAGTTATGGAAAATTAACCATCGGTAAAACTTCAGACTATAAGGGAATTAATATAGTAAAAGGTGAACAAATAGCCAAGAAACAGATGACTCTGGATGATTTCTCTAGATAATGTTTTTACTTATTTTGCGAAGAATTGCTGGTAATCGAAGCATGTATCGTTCAATAGCTGAGTTCATTTGATCCAAAATAACAAATAAAACAGAGCTATCAGTTATCCTCAAGACAAGGAATTCTTTATCTCGCAATGATAAACAAGTTATTTGATTTACTGGTCGCATTCTTGTTAACTCTAACAATTTCTCTAAAATAATTCCCTTAGCTGATTGAATCCAGTCATTAATATTAGGTGTCTTTTTAGTAATAAAATAAATATCATTTGGTATAATAATACCAGCCATGAAAATTTCACTAAAGATGGACATAAAAGAATTCAACTGCTCATCCTCTTTAGCCCATTTGGTTCCTTCTCCACCAATGGAAATTTTACTAGTTTTACGATCTAAGGAATAATCATTTTTACCATTAGTGCTTTGTCGATCTCTCATTTCTAATGATAACTGTCCTAAAATTTCATGTTCAGGAATAGATTTCAAATCTTTAAGGAGTTCAATTGTAACATTATCTTTTCGTTTTAATCCTTCATATCTACTTATGATCTTCTGGATGGTTTTCATTAGATTATCTTCATTAGCAAGACCCTTAATGACTTCAAAAACGTAGAAATACTCCTCACTATCTTGTACCAAAAAACGATAATTTTCAGTAGTAACTTCTTCAAGTTTACCGGGGTCAAGGTTTTTGATAGATTTTCTGAGCCCAACAAGGAAATTTGTTAAAATGCCAATATTAAAGATTGGTTCTCCTCTAGGAAATTCCAAATGAAGAGTTTCTCCATCATCAGAAAGTACCATAACACCATCGATTCCCGAGAGCTCTTCTGCAAATCGTTTAGCTTCATCACTACTTGAAGTTTCTTCTAGCAGTTTCTTGTAAGCTTCAGTATATTTTGCATCCATTGATCTAAATTTAGTGATTCGCTGTCCGAACTTTTCATAATCAGGCGTTTCAGTAAGATTTGAAATCAATAAAGAATTTTCAATATCATCACTGCTAGCACCCTCAAATCTTGAGATAATTTTCATGATAATTGGTTCGTATAAATCTATGTTTTCGATTCTTTTCTCTATCCAGAGAACATAAAAGAAATTCTTCCTAATCTTAAAAATGAATTTTGAATTACTAGTTTCAATTGTTCTGATTTTTTCTTTACTAATAACCTCAGAAAGTGATTGCAAGCCTGATAATAAACCAGCTAATAGAATAACATCTATTTTTTCCTCAGTAAGAAATTCAATATACTTAGGTAACCCAGATTCTTCAATTACAATGAATCCTCTCATTGCATTGTAGAACTTTTCTGTTAATTTGGTTTCTTCTATCTCCTGAGAAGTCAAGATGACTCTAACCACCCTTAATTTAGTAAATTGTGGTAGTAGAATAGCTACTTCCCACTTTTTAATCAATTTTAAAGCGGCAAAACTAAGTAAAAACTTCACTAAATAAACATAGCAAAAAAACTTTTCATTTATTTTGCTGAAGAATTAAAACTAAGATTAACTTTATTAATTGTATTTGTTTCCATAAACTCTAGAAGCAAAAATCATGGAAGGATAATATACCTATGACTTCCAAAACTGAATTAGATGAATTGTTAAAAAAATGCGTTCAATGTGGCTCCTGCATTTTAATTTGCCCAATATATAGAGCTACAGGTAATGAAAGTTTTTCACCAAGAGGAAAACTCTATTACCTAAAATTGAAGGATGCGTATCCAGAGAAATTTGATGAAGAACTTGCTAAGACCTACGCAAAGACTATTTTTACTTGTGTTGTTTGTGGTCGATGTGTAGAAAATTGTACTTCAGAAGTAAAGTTGACTGATATCTTTAAGGAAGAAAGAAAAGCTTCTGTTAATGATTTTCCAAAGTTGGTACAAATTAGTGAAAATGTTAGCGATGAAATGAACGTTTATGGCTTAGACAATGAGATGCGTGCTGAAACATGGACTATGGAATTATATGATGATTTTCCTGATATCGATGATCGTATCTATAGTGATGGAATGACTGGTGATACGATTTTGTTTGTTGGTTGCTTAATGTCCTTTAGAAATAGACATGCTAACGTTTTGAAATCCATTTTGAAAGTAATGGAACATCTTGATGAAGATTACATAATATTAGGTGGTGAAGAATACTGCTGTGGCCATCCTCTTGATCTCTTAGGTAAAGAAGAAGAAGCTGATAAACTAAGAGAACATAATACAGAAGTTATTCACAAAGCAAAAGCAAAAACAATTGTGACAGATTGTCCTGGGTGCTTGGAAGCATTAATCGACCATCATAAAATTGATCCTTCAGTAAAAATATTACACATGACTGAATACTTTGATGAAAAGATAGAATCAGTTCCCAATAAGTTGAATATCAAACTAAAATATCATGATCCTTGTGAACTGTTCCGTAATAGTGAAGTTACTACTGCACCACGTTCGCTACTAAAGAAAATGGGTGTAGAAATCATCGAAATGGAACCTTCGTGTTGCGGAGGTGGAGGAATGCTTCGAGTAACTGATGAAGGAATTGCTCAAGAAATAATGGATCAGCGAATTGAAAAAGAAAAACTCAAGAAAGAAGACACATGCGTGATAACTTGTTGTCCATCTTGTTTGGAGCAATTCGAACAAAGTGGTGTTACCACTTGGGATATAGCTGAATATCTCGTAAAAGCATTAAATTTGGAGGAGAATAAATAATGGAAAAATTAAATCGATATATTATAGGTGCAAATGCTTCAATCTTCCAAAAAATTGACCCTGAAACAAATGTTGAAGTTTTCATGCCAAGAAATGATGTAGAACTCAAAATGGCAATTGATTTTGCAAAAGAGAACG
>JAUVZH010000072.1 GCA_030602675.1 Candidatus Heimdallarchaeota archaeon
AAGATTATGAACTTCCAAGAGTTCCAAAGAGCACCTTTGAAGCTGCACGAGCTATGGCTACTCAAACTCAACAAACAATGAAAGGTCCTGATGGTATCCCTGGAACTGCTGATGATCTCGGTGATCCAAATAAAATTAAGATCTGTGCTGAATGTGGTATATCTTTCCACAAAGTTCAATTGAGTACTTATGTCTTCAGAGATATCTCTGTTAATGTTTGTTCTGAATGCTTAGCAACCTTAAATAAGGAAGGTCATAGAGAACCCCGCTTACTTGCTAGCATCCGCAAATCTGAAGAATACAAAAAAGTTGTAGATGACTCAAAAGAAGATGATAATTAGCCCATCTTTCTTTTGATTTTATAATTTCTTCTTACTTTTAATCAAATTAGATTATTCATCAAATTGGTTTTTTTTCGAATTATATACTATCCCACAATTTTCTTTTTCTTCTGTATTAATTATTCAATCTGAATATAGCAGAAATGTTTTTCTATTATTACTTTAGACTATTTGAATAGCTATTAATTAATGAGTAAGTGAAGATTATGAGGCAAAGAACAAAACTCTCGATCTTTCTATTATCATTATTTATTCTCTCTGGTGTTGCTCCTGTAATTTTAGCTAATGCTACTCTTCCAGAAGTTATTTTGCCAGATACAGCAATTTATACGAAAACAATTGTTGATATAAATGGTGATAAATTAGATGACAAACTCATGAAAGATTTAGAAGTAATTAACACACATTCTATTGATGTTGTTGCACTCTATGATCATGAGGTTAATTCCCTTGATAAATTGAGGTTAAGACGCTTTGGTGTTACTTTCTCAGAAGAAACTTGGGATTTAGGAAGGAGAATATTGGTATCAACCACTAAAGATGGACTTAAGTCTTTAGCTAAAATACCTGAAATTAATCTTATTACTTCTGCTGAAAAAAAGCATATAATGGTTGGAATTCTTGGAGATGATTATTCAGATTTAGCAGCACTGGAGAGATTTGACGGTGCTCAAATTTTCTGGGGTGTAGGTTGTGCAGTTGTTCCTTATTATACCGGTATTGAAAATGACATTGCACAATTAGGAACCTATACAGCTATTGCTGATACGACTGATTCTTATTTATACAAAACAGAAACTCCCCAATCAACAACAACACTACAAGTAAATACATTAGATTCTGCAGATGAAATCAATATTACTGGTTTGTGGGCTGATGGTCATGATGGTACGGATATAAAAGTAGGTAATATAGACACTGGTATTAATTCTGATCATGTCGATTTTGCTGGTAGAATAATATCTGCAGAAAGCTTTATTTCGCCTGATTATGGTTACGACTATACAGATGATACTACTACTGATTTTGATGGTCATGGAACTCATACAACTGGTATTATAGCTGGTTCCGGTGCTGGTAGCATACACAATATTGGTATGGCACCTAACTCAAAGATTTACTTTGCTAAAGTTGATTCACCTGCAACATGGTGGTCAGTTATTGCTGCTTTGGACTGGTTAGTTCAAACTAAACATGTTGATGTTGTCAATTTAAGCTTTGGTGCTGGTGCTGGTGAATCACCATCATTGAATGTTGCTGAAATAGCTTTTAGGAATACTGTAAGAAATAGAGATACTCCATGTGTGATATCAGCTGGTAATGAGGCTCAGGAAGGTTTTGATAATTACTATAGTGTTAGTTCTCCTGGTTCAGTACTAGATGTAATAACTGTAGGATGTCTAGATACAAAAACTACCGTTGAATATCGTTTAACTGGATATAGTAGTCGTGGACCAACTGGTTTAGATTATGTAAAACCTGATGTTTTAGCGCCTGGACAAGATATTGATTCATGTTCCATTATCGGAACAAATAATTATGTTAGCTATTCAGGTACATCTATGGCTGCTCCTCATGTGACTGGTGCTATTGCAATATTAATAGATGCTATGAAATATCACGGTGTTTCTTATAATCCTGGTGTTATCAAAGCTGCTCTTCTAAAAACTGCTATTCCACTTGATGACTTCACAGCACTAGACCAAGGTAAAGGTTACATAAATGTTGGTGCTGCATTAACCTATATTTTAAATGCAGAAAGAGAAACTTTTACTGGATATAATAATCTTCCAATTATTGGTTCTTGTAATCAATATGTACAGCCTATCGTATTATTCAATAAATTACGACAAGGACAAATATCTGAACAATATCTAACCACAGTTTCACCATTTAGATATAATAAATCTCTTGTAATAAGCGGAGATGCTGCACAGTTCATTAGTATTACTAGTGGTTTCCGAGGTCCTGAATCAGATGTCATACAACTAACCTATAAAATACCAGTAGATGCAACAATTGGAACTTATACTGGTCAAATTGATTTTGTTTACAATGAGACAATATTGGATACAGTTGACATTGATTTTAATGTTGTAGAAAGTAATGGTCATAATATGCTTCTAAACTATCGTACAACAGATTACGGCATAGATCACATGTATGGGCAGTATATGTACTATACTCAGGATATCTATGATAATGGTTACGTAATTAGTGAACAAAACATAAAATTAAATGAAACAATCTTAGCAAATTATGACTGTGTTTGGTTCCCAGATCCATTTGGTTATAAATTCCCACAAGGTGCTTATGGTGACTATAGCATAAAAACAACATATAATCCATGGGCTTCTGGAGAATTATCTGCTCTGAATAATTATGTTGATAATGGTGGAACAGTATTTTTCGCATTCTTGGGTTATAGTTCAGAATTTATCGAAGGATACGGATATATTGTTGGTGGTACTAACGTTTCTGTTATTAATGAGTTTACAATGCCTTATGGTATTGAAGTTCTTACAGATGAATGGACTGCTGTCACACCTGGTGTCGCTAAACCAGTTGGTTATCATGCACTAACTGCTGGAGTTGTTGGTGTTGATCACTATGGTTGTACTTTAGATGTAACAGGTGATGCTGTTGCCGTTACTGAATACGAAGATATTGTTTGTGCTACATATCAACACGATAGTGGTGGTAGAGTCATCGTTCTTTCAACTAATTTCTGCCTAGATACTGAAGGCTACAAAGATAGATACAATGCTGGATTAACCAATAACACTATTTTTGGTATGAACTTGATGCGTTGGGCAACCTCAGAACATAAAATCAGAAGAACCAGTGTAACAAATGAAAGTGGAATCTATACTTTGACCTATGAATATTTATCAGGTCCTGGTCCAGATTTCGGTGGTTACGTACTCTATTCAAACAAGACAGTTGCAGATTTAACTTGGACTGAAGTTTCAGATGGTATCTGGAAAACTGATGTTAGTACACTTGGATCATCAAAAATAATTCATGTTTATCCTGAATGCGGAGAAACCGGTGTGGATGAATTTGATTATTATAAAATCGATTTAACTGGTACTGATGAAAGTGGTTTTGGAGTTCTATCAATAGTTCTTATCACTGGATTCGGTCTTGCTGGTTGGTATTTGATCCAAAAAAGACGACGTTAAATACTACACAAAATACTGCGAAGAAGCATATTGCATTCTTCGCTATTATCTCTTTTTTTCTCATAGCTGATTCTAATCTAAAACCATTCATTTTATTTTTGCCGCAAAATAAATCTTTTTACATCAACCGTAGCATTTAATATACTTGGATTTAACATTTATTCGAAATATAACATTATATTCACAAGCTGTAAAAGCATGAAAGGAGACAAAATAGTTGACATTTGAATCAGAAGCTGCAAGGTTACAAAGAGATGGCATTATTGGAGCACTAGCGTTAGTTGGAGCCGATGGCCAAGTTTACTGGCAAACTCAAAACTGGCAAGTTGATGGTCCAACAATCATTGAAGCTTGGACAAAAAAAGCTCCATGGATAATGATTCAAGGGGTTAAATACTCAACAATTGATATTACTAATAATCGATTAGTATGTACAAACATTCAACAACAAGGTCATATAGTAATTGCTAAAACACCATTATGGCAAGGTTTTGTAATGGCCTGGTGTTCACCAGCAAATCCAGTTAGAATGGTTTACGTAGACATAGCTAAATTAGCTGGTGAAGTAAAACCAGGATAACAAAAAGATTCTCTTTAAGAGAATCATTAATATTTTTCTTTAAAATTAGCATTTTATTTATTGTTCTTGAAAGATATTAGATCTTGGTGCATCTGGTGAAATAACAAAAATAGTTCCTTTCTCTACTACTTGTATTTCAGATAAGTCTATACCTGTGACATTCATCATTGATAGGAATTTTCCATATTCTGCTATTGTTTGAATTTTCCTTCCAGAGATTAAGGACTTGAGAATATTATGCGTACACAATGAATCTTTTAGTTCAACACCTATTGATCCCATAACTGATTGTGAGATATCACTCATGACTTCCTTTTCAACAGTTGCATTTGTAAATAATACAACTACTTCTCGAGACAACTTTTCACTAACTAGAAGAACAGGATTGTCTGACAATGATAATCCTAAACAAGTTCCAATATGTCTACCATTTGTTGTTCTTACGCGCAGACATTCAATTGGAAAGATCTCAGAAGGATAGAATACTCGAGAAGAATTCCTTAAAATTACACTTTTCTTACCTATTTTATCTACTGAACCTCCAGAAACAAAAACACGAAAAGTATTTAGTATTTCATTAGGCAAGATAGGAAATCCTCTATTTAATGAATAATTGATTAGTGTTCTTGGTTTTAATGCTTCACCTTCTGGTATTCTTAATTGCTTAGCAATTAGATATTTTACTAACCATAATCTCTCTTTAGGTTTGTCTTCAATAATTTCTAATCTGTTAACGAGATAATTTACTAATGTTGTATCTGGCTCCCTTGTATCTATCAACAATAATTTACCCATTAAAGGATGCTTAACAATAGCTATTACCTTACCAACCTTGATTCCTTGGCTTAAACAACATTCTTTACCGATAGGTGTTCTTTCACTTGTTATTAATTTTCCATCCCAGGGGGCTGTTCGATATGGTTGAGGTGCAAGTATATTATCAGGGCTACAAATAACTGAACCACGTTTTATTCTAATCTTGTCAATTGGTACAATACCTAGTACCTCTTGAGAGTGTATCTGTTCTTCAGTCGGGTAATTTATATTTCTGAAATTCGCAAATTCTTGAAGTCTAGTTATATGTAATGCTACATCCTTTTGAACTTGCAGTGAATCCATAACTTCACTTATAAGGTAATTCTTACGTTTCTCAGCCGATTCCAGATAATCTTCAGTTACCCATAAGGGCTTAATCTGATCGAAAATATTGTCAATAATTGATTGATCGGCTGATGCTTCAGAAACAAGAGTAAATCCAAGTTTATTCTTATCGAAAACAATTACTTCTTGTAAATACCCTAAAAATTCTCTTTTTGCATCTTCAACCAAATTAAACAAAGCTTTCCCTGAAAGCTTCCATGCTTCAGTTGCTCCTTCAAGTAATTTTGGTGAAATCATTGATGTTTTTTGTGGTTTAATTAAATCTTTCTCTTCTTGATCAGGAATTTCTGGTTTTATCTCTGCAGGAGTTACTATCTGTTCAGGTATTATTTCCGTTTCTGTTGTACTTATACCGAATTCCTGTGACTCTTCAGTTATTTCAGGTGTAATTGTATGATCTGGTGGTGGAGGTGGTATATCAAAAACTTCTTCTGAGGTTTCAGTAACTACTAAATCATCTGTGGTTTCAATATCCATCAGTTCTTCAGGTGGAAGTGCATCAATTTCCTCAATCACAGTTATATCATTTGTTAAAACCTCAAGTTTTGATTCTTGTGGAGTCTCTGGAACTTCTATAGATTCGGGGAATTCTTCATCATATGACTCAACAATTCCTTTTGTTTTCTTAAGATCAGAAGACAAACTGCTAAATTCTGCTTTTCTTTCAACAGGTTTTGGTTGAGGTTTTTCTACTTCAGGATCTATTAATTTTTCAAGTAATCCTTCATAAGATTCAAAAATAATTTGTTCTGTTAAAATACTAATTTTCTCTGTTGAACCATTAATGCTGAATGGTTGACTGAAGTCCTCCATACCAATTATCTCTAAATCAAGTTTAGGTTCATAGATTGGTTGAGGTGTATCAGGAATCACAAATTCATCAGTAGGTTCTTCACTTACAGTTGAAGGTACTTCTTCTGGAATTGTAATAGAATCAGTTGTATCAATCAAGAAATAACTAATAGTATCATTAATTTGCTCTTCTAATTCTAAAGTTTCTAGAAGAGGGTCGATTTGTTTTTTCTTCTCTTGAATTTCGATTGTTTGGTTTTCATCTTCAATATCGATTCCAAATTCCTCTGGAATAAACAAATCATGAGAATAATCTATTTTTAGAATATCATCTTGTAATAATGATAAACAATTACAATACTCTTTGATATCATTGGATAAAATCCTAATATAAACTTTCAATTCATTTACAGATTGCTGAATCTCTAATAATTGCTTGAAATCTGGCAAACCATTTCTTGATTTTGTTGTACTTATTTCAAGTTGAGATGTTTTTACTGTTGCAAGAATTTCAGCAAGTGCCTTTCTATATTCTTTTCTAATTTCTATTTCCTTTTGAAGGTCACTTGACAATTGCTTTAATTCTGTTTCGTTTGTAACACCGTGACCGAAAGAAAATTTAAGATAATTTTCTAAAGTGAATTTTAATAATTCAGCTTTTGAAGGATTACGTTTCAAATATTTTTCTCGTGCTCCAAATCTATTTTGAGCTAATCTAAGGCCGAATTCAAGTGTTTCAATTTTGATATTGGCTGTATCTATATTAATTTTCTTTTCAGCTTGTAAGATTTTTAATTTCTGAAGATTATGCTTTAAATTGTAGATATTTCGATCAAGCTCTTTGATTTCTCTCTCTATTTTTAAATGTCTAAAGAATGTCCTTGGAACCTTAAATGTTGGAAGAAGATCTTCAATTGAGATTCTTCCTACCAATCTATTTGCACTAAGAGGTATTTCTCTTGAATCAATTGCTCTTAGTAACTCTTCTTCAGATAAAACACTGGTATTTTTCAGCTGCTTTTCTAAAAGTTGCATGCGGTTTTCAAAATCCTCTGCATCAATTTCCTCAAGAGCATATTTTTTCTCAATCTCCATTATTTCTTTGAGGATATCGATTCTATTTCGCAATTGTATCACCGCTCAATTTTCTATATATTATTCTATTTCATTCTTACTTAAAAAATATCACATATTAAAAATTATTTTATTCCGATTTCAAATTCTTTTCTGATTCAACTAACACAGAAACTTATTATATATGTATTTGTTTCTTTTGTTTGCGCCATATGTGTACAAAAAAATTTTCTAGGTTTGTTGCAGATGACATTCGCAGATTGGTATCATAGCAATCAAGATTGGCTTATGCTTGTATGCATGTTCATTACATTGATAGTTATACTATCAATTTTTTTCATTCTAAGCAAGAAAGGTTTAGATGTTTTCTATACACGAAAAGGTGTTCACATAACAGCTGGTTGTTACATTTTCTTTTGGTTAATGGCTTCTGATAATATTTGGGCAAGATGGGTTGCTTCTATACCTGCAGTATTAACGGCACTAATCTTTTTACTAATTGGTTTGAAAGTTATTCCCGGAGGATTTATGGTTAAAAGCATGTCGCGAACAGGTGAACCATTTGATCTAGTCAAAGGTACATTAATTTATGCAGTAATAATGTCTTTAATTTGCGTGTTTATTTGGCGTGACCAACCATGGGGATTAGTAGTAATAATGACTATAGCTTGGGGGGACGGAATTGCTCCCATAGCTGGAAAATTTTTGGGAAAGCATAAATATCGAACTATTGGTGGAGGAGAGAAATCAATTGAAGGCAGTATTGCTATGTTTATTGTTTCAGTTGCTTTTAGTTATTTGATAGTCTATGTTTTTGGAATAGTTCTTACAGGAGAAAATTGGCTTTGGGGCTATGATCAATGGCCTTGGCTTTGGGGTAAAATCCTAATTTTAGTAGCCGTTGGGACAATTGCTGAAGGTCTTAGTCCATCAGATATTGATAACTTAGTTGTACCAATAGTTATGATTTTAATTACGCTAGCATTCCAATTGGATATCTTTCTCAATCCGCTAAAATAAAAAAAAGATATTATCCTTGTAAATTCTCAAGGATAAAAAGTAATTCTTCTGCTAAAGTTGGTTTACTTTTAGGATTTTCAATCATCTCTCCAATTTGTTCACCTGAAGAATTTAAAATATAAAATGTAGGTATTTTTCGTAAATCAAATTCATCTACCTCAGGAGGAGATGGAGGAATTCGCCATCTTACGTCTGGATCCAAAGGAGCAGATTTAATACCTTTGAAAAAGATAACATTAATACTTGGTTTTTTCTTAACAATTTTAGCAAATTCAGCAACATTCTTTTTACAATCTTTACACCAATCTGCAGAGAATACCACAAAAGTATTTCCATTTGCTTTTTCTGCTAATTTTGCTATAACTTCATCATTTGGTACGAATTTTTCATAGTTTTCCCTTAAGAGCTCGCCATGTTTTCCATCTAACTTTGCTAGCATTTCATCAACGTTCAAACCTGCTTTTTTCAACTTAGCAATATCGTGTTTTTCTAAAGTCAATATAAATCACATTTTTTAATTTATCAATGAACATTTCATAAAATGCTTATTATATCTTTTCTCTTACTTTCTAAGTTTATGAGAGAGCTAATTTATTGTTTATGAGAAAGAATTAAAGTATTTTTCCGCTTTTTTTCGGAATTTTTATATTTGGTTAATATACTATTATTTACTGTTTCAAACATTTTGAAAAGGTTAGTTAAAATGATAAGTAGTTCATACAATGAAGTGGAAATAGAGAAATTTCTGCAAGAAGTTCTTTGTTCTCCTCTTGCATTGTCAATTTATAAACAACTGGTTATGGATGGTGGAAATACTGCCTTAGGTATTTCTGAAAATTTAAAATCAAAGGGCATGAAAGCATCTAAAACAAGAGTTTACGAAGAGATTTCAACTCTCTTGAAGTTGGGTTTAATTAAGAGAGTATCTAATAGACCACCTGTCTATACTACTGTTACGTCCAAAAGTAATCTTGAGAAAATAGCAATGCAATTCTTTATGGAATCTCGAGAAGATTTAATGAGACGTTGGGCTGCAACTTATCCGTTTCTCCCTGAAGATATGAAAACAACTGATTTGAAAACCACAAAATTAGCTGGGGGTCCTATGGTTAATTTCAA
>JAUVZH010000445.1 GCA_030602675.1 Candidatus Heimdallarchaeota archaeon
TTTAATGAAGAAATTCCTAATTCAGTTAATTATCCTATTTAGATAAAGCTATCAATAAAATATTAGTGTCCTAATAACTTCAAAAAAGTCTATTTTTCTAAGTACAAGTCCTCCTAGTATTATCTCTTTCTTCATCAATAATAAATAGCAACATACTTAGTGAAGGATCATCGATTCTAGCTACCTCTAAAAATCTGACTGAACTAGCTATGGATTCTCTAATTGGCATAATTAGTTCTTCTTCTTCCCCCCCGAATTTCTTAAGCTCTTCATTCAGTCTTTTTTCAAAATCCTCAGCAGTTAAAGCTTGATCCAAGAATAGTTCAAAGTTCTTTTTACATTTGTCAATAAATTGTGTGTAAAGCTCTTTTTTAGCTATCCTTAATCCAATACAGGAAGGTAGAAGGATATTTTGCATCCATTCATTAGTAATTTTTCCACGATCGTACAAAAGGTCCTTCATTGTCTTAGGAATTGTATAACGTGTTCTTGCTCCTATGCCATTTGTACTTTTGAGTGATTCTTCACCTATTTTTGCCAGCTCTTCCAAACCATGTTTTTCTTTGTATTTAATAACAGTTTTAACAAGTGATTTTACAAAATGTGTTAACTCTTCTGAGATATTATAGGTAATTGTAAGAATAGCACTAATCTGGTTTTCTGCTTCTTCTGAAGTAATACGATCCTGCACACTTGCAAGAAGTATTCGAATAATCACCTCTTTTATTTCCTCAATTTTACTGTAGGATTTAACAGAGAAGATAAGCAAAGGAGCAATTGACTGTTCAACCATCAGATTAATCCAAGAGATAATAATCTGCTGATTTATTAGAAGGTTGAGTGACTTGAGAGCCATTTGTTGTTTTTTACCATCAATGAGCTCTTCATAAAAACTTGCTGTGAAATCCTTAATGAGCTCTAAAATAAATTCTGAAACTTTTATGTTATTTGCTGTTGTTAGTTGCTCAATTGATTTCGTTTTTGATTGCATAATTTTTTTGTCATTTTGCAAATATGCGAAGAAGAGGTTCCATACATCATCCACTAATTGATTGGTAGCTGCTGGATTAAGTTCCATTGTTAGAGGTTCGATTATGGGCCAAACTACTTTGTGAAATAGCTTCTCAAAGAGTTGCTTGTTTACCTCAAAGAAATTTTGGTCTATCTGTTTCCTCTTCTTCTTTGGAATAATTAATCACACACCTTTATTTTAGATTGAAGATTTTATCATAGGTGCTTTTCTTGAAACGTTCTTTAGCGACCACTAGATAAGAGATAGCTGATTTATCTTTAAGAATTGTATAAGCAATTCCTAATGTTGCACTTTCTAATTTTAATAATATAACAACAGAAGACTTCTCAGGGATAACTGAGTCAATTTCCCAACCAATCCCTTCTAGTTGCTTGATTACGTCAGGGATTATGTCTTCAACCGGTCTATCGACAACACCTGATTTTTGATGCTTATCAAACCGAGTTGATTTTGAGCCATCAAAAAGGAACATGTTGTGTCCATATTCCAGTTTTCTTTCTAGCGTACTTAGAACCATTTTCTCTGGGAATCTACTTGGTTCTGGTATTGGAAAATCCATTTTTGCAGTAGATTTTCTGGATTTAGTATCCCTAGATTTTGGTTTATCAGGTAGAGGTTCAGGAATTAGTGGTTGAGTATCTTTCTTTGTTTCTACTCTTGTGCTTTTAATTTTTGATTCAATTAGAACATCTCTTTTGTCAAGTGTAGGTGCATCAGCTAGCTTATAGTCACGCATTTTTTCTCTCAAGGATTTAGGTACAGCTTCACGACCAGCATGCAACGAAGTTCTTGGTCTAACTTTCATTACAAAACTCCTATTCTGAGTTTTTTGATCAGAGAACAGTCCTACACCTGTTGGCATACTTCGAACAAAATCTGAATCCTCAAATTTTTCAGGAACAGATGAAGGTACTCGTTTAAGGAATGCTTTTATGTCATCCTCAAATGTCAATAAATGGGTAACCATCAAATCAATTTGACTCATTATGTCTTTATGCATCGCAGATGGTTGTTGAGTTACTAATACTAATGCACACCCAGGTTTCCGACCTTGTTTTGCATATTCAATAAGTGGATCCGATGCTGCTGTCTTTCTGTTATGAGGTACTAGAACATGTGCTTCGTCTATTAACAACCAGGTAATGGGTATAGCACCATCATCTTCACCAGACTCTTCGAAGATTTCACCTCGAGAGCTCTTTATTCTAGCTTCAAGTATCTTTCGAGCAATGATGCCTACCAATAGAGCTCGTAAGCTATCACCTATTTTTGGATTGCTAATGTCTAAAACAGAGATTTTATTTGGTGAGCTTAAACGCGATAATGGAGTACCAATTCCGGAGAATATTCCCCAACCCTTTGCAGCATTCATTCTTGATCTTATAGCTTGAATAGAATCACTTCGATAGGTATTAACAATTGAGGGATCATCTAAAGCAGAAAGTATATCATCAATGGAATAATCAGGATTTTCCCTCGAGACAATTTGCATCGCTTTTTCAAGAACCGTTCCTCTAATTTCATACCTATCAATATCAAATGTTTTACACCAATCTTCAATATACAAATCAGATGGTTTTAGAGCAAAAGGAGAATCTATAGTATCATCTCGGTAATCTTCGTAAATGCCAATTGGAGTGAAAACTTCAATATCCTTGATATGTTCAGGTTTTAATCCCCATTGTTCAAGGAGAACA
>JAUVZH010000309.1 GCA_030602675.1 Candidatus Heimdallarchaeota archaeon
CATAATCCCAACTGATAGAACTCTTCCATCAGGCGCCAATGCTACAGCAGATTCACCTTTTCGTAAGTTTTCATCTATGTCGGTTATACCTGGTGCAAGCACATTGTATCCATTTTCGATATAATTAACAGCTCCATCATCAACTACAACGAATTTCTTTTTGGATTCTTTTGATTCAAATATTCTTTTTGCACCAATAAACTTCGGAATAAAATCCCAATCTTCTAAAAATAAATTATACCTAATCGATCCAACAATGGTTCCATCTATTATTATTTCTTCCATTAGATCATCGTAACTTACTTCATTAAGTAAAACGAGTTTATACTTTTCCAAACCTAATGCTTCTGAACTCCCTTTACCATATATTTCATCAATAATTGCGGATAATCTAACAATATCACTCTCAAAAGCAGGTCTTACATCCCCAGGTGGAGAAATTGGAACTTTATGAGTTTTAACCCCACATAGACCACAAGTAGTTTTATCAAGAATTGGCAGGTTACAATTGTCACACCAATTTAATTTAATCGCTCCTAAGAAAGGAGCAGTTCTTGCTCTTCTCATATTTGTTAGTTCCAATTATCTAGTACTCAATGCTAAAGTAGCGAAAAAATAAGAGAGAGGGAATTGAAAAGGTTTCAGAGATCTGTTGATTGAGGTTCTTTGCCTTTTTCAGCAGAGATATCAACACCAATTGCTCTTTTAATCAGATCTGTGAGTGGATCAATGCCTTCCGCTGCTTCTTTTCTTTCTCGAGTTTGAATTTCGACTATTATCGGGAAAGTCTTTTTACTAGCTCTAATATCATCAATTAACTTGTGATGCATTCGAGCAATATCATCATCTACAATTAAAATTCCTGTATCTGTATCAGCTGTAAGCTCTAATAATATCTCAGCAGCATCTTTCGGATCTTCAACTATATGGCTTTCTTTTAGCCCACCTAGTCGTAATCCCATTGCAGTTTCTGCATTTGTTAAACTTACAATCTTCATTTCATTCAATCCTTTTTAGAGCTTTCATTTCAGCATTTATTCAACAGTAGTTATTGTATCAATAATAACTTTGACAGCTTGTTTTTGGTTTTTCTTACTTGAAGCTTCAGTTTCCTTTATTGTTTCTTCTACTTCAGCTTGAGATTTCTTCCTTACCTTTTCTACTGTTTTCTTGGATTTTGCTTCTAATGCTTTTAGCTCATCCTTAGCATCTTCTTTTGCTTTAGCTACTAACTCACTGGAATCTTTCTGTGCTTTTCTTTTAGATTCTTGTACTTTCTGTTTGGAGTCGGTAATAATTTTTTCAGCTTTCTTTTCTGCATTTCTGATTTTATCAATGCTCATTTTTTAGCCTCAAACAATTCTCTGCTTTTACTGCTTGTATGCAAATACAGTCGCTTTTTATTTTTTCTGTTTACGTGAATAAAAACCTTTCAAGAGTTCCTTTTAAATGCTACTTGTTCTTCTTTCTAAGGTATAAATATCTTACAGAAATTTAGTAGTATAAATACAAAACGAATTAAGAAGTATTATTGGATAGCAATTTATCCTTTCCTTTTGTCATATTAGAAAGACTAAAAGCGTTAGTCATAAGATAAATATCTGTTATCCAAAACAACAATTAGGAAAATAAAACCAATGGTAGATGAAACTAGTATTCCATCAAAAACCAATTCAAAAGATATAGGATTAGCAATTATTTTGATGGAAGATATGGGTCCTCAACCAGAGATTAATCTTTCATCTCTTGATGAAATCTCTTCAATGTATTTAGCTGTAAAAGGATTTACAGCTTTTATGACAGGATTTGAGCGAAATAGTTTTGGTCCAGGGAAAATAAGAGGAATTTTACAAATACCAGAGTCAGAACTCTATGCAGTTGCATTGGATTTAAACATGAGAGGAACAGGTTTTGAAGAGGATCCTAGATTACAAAAGGGTCGAATGGGTGTTGTTTGCTTAATTACAGATGAAGAGAAATTAAAACTGATTAGAAAATACTACACTGAAACAGAAACATTCCTAATTGAGCATTTGAAAATGGTAACATCTGTAAATCATTTAAATGAGTCATTCTGCAAAAAACTTCTAGATGATTATAAAGCTTACATAGCTAAACTAGTTGCTAAAGATAGTGGAAAGAAAGAATCAGCAAGTCTTTATGAGATTGATGTTTTGCTATCGCTACCAAAAGAAGAGAATTTAACAGCTCGATTCATAATGGAATCTATGAGTACTTCTAAACAGGGATTAACACTTGAGGAAATCAGCAAAGGTACTAATAGAAAACAAAAGAAAGAACAACAAACTATAGACAGTTTATTGGAAAAAGGATTAATAATTGCTAACCCATCTCCTCAAAGAAAAGATGATTTGCGTTATATTGCTAAATAATTAAAATTGGAGTTAATTAATGAAATGAAAGTAATAGTCTTCCATAGTTATAAGGGGGGAACTGGAAAAACCACTCTTGCATTAAACACAGCAATAAGCTTTGCTCGTAAAGGTTATAAGACACTAGCAATTGATGCGGATCTTAATGCACCTACATTTGAGAGTATTTTTGTGGGATTAAATCCAAAGTATAGATTCAATGATTTATTCGAATTTGAATTAAGGAAAAAAAATTTGAATGATAATGGTAAAGAAAAACCACAACCCAAGGATTTACCAATTAACTCCTTAATAGAAGAAAATCTTGATTTAATATTTGCTGAATCCAAACCAAAATTTGGTTTTGGATTACTAAGTATGGATAAGAATTTTCATGCTGGAGCATTAAAAAAACTGATAGAAACAAAAAGTGAATTTGAGAAGTTAGGTTATGATTACTTAATTATGGATACTTCTCCTTCACTTAATTTAGCTTCCATTAATGCCATTATTATTGCAGATGCAACATTGATTATTTTAAGACCGAATAATTATGGAATTGCTGGAACTACTTTTCTTATTAAGGAAATATATTCTATGCTTGGAACAGTAAAAAGGAAGGACTACATTGTCTTCAACCAAGTGGTTCCCAAAACTCCTACTAAATTAATAAATCAATGGCAGAAGCACTTTAAGAAAAGGTTGGATGTTGAAACAATTGGTATTGTGCATTGTAATTGTGGAGTAGCCTTGAATATGCTGTTTGGGAATCTAATTATTGAACAGGAAGAAAACAAAGAATTTTCTAAAGTTATTAACAAAATAGTCGAAAAATTAAATCATGACTTGCTATAGAAAGTTCCAAAGTTAAGTAAAACATTAACAATAATGGAAAGGTTTTTTCCTCAAAATAAACAAATTTAGCTTAAGTAGTGCGGAGTGCAGCATCTTTTGTCTAAAATAATTGGTATTGATATTCTAGCTGGAACCTCAAGTCAAAAGAAATCATCTTCAAGAGGTAATCGTTTTGCTGCAGCAGTTATGGAAAAGGGAGATATCATTGAAACTCATAACTCTATTTCTAAAAGAAATCTCATTAAATTGTGCAGACAGCACGAACCAATATTCTTAGGTGTAGATAATATATTTGAATTGGAAATAAATTCTGCTAGAATCATAAATTTCTGTGGACAGCTACCAATTGATACAAAGATAATACAAGTAACAGGGGCACCTCCTGATGGTTTTGAGTCATTGAACCGTTTAGCTAGAAGATACAATATCCCCTATCCTTCTCAACATGCAAATCCGTCTCAAACAGCTGAAATTATCTGTAAACTAGCTGAGAAAAGAATTGGTTACATCCTAATGCCCTATGAGGATGAAACTGAAATTAAAATATCTCGAGCAAAAGCAATAGGTCCAGGTGGTTGGTCTCAACAAAGATACTCGAGAAGAATGCGAGGTGAGATTTTAACATTAACACGGGAAATTGAGAAACAGCTACAAGATCACAATATAGATTTCGATTTAGAAGTTCGAAAAACTGAATATGGTTATGATAATGCAGTATTTAGAGCATATTCTTCTTTAGCTGCCATAAGAAAAGTAGTGAAGCCTTTCAGAGGGGAATTATCTCGAGTGTCAGTTTCACCTATTAGAAAGAAGAGATTGGAATTTATTCCCGCTTCTGGCAGTAGAGGAAAATTCTCTTCAGGAATTAGAAGGAAATCTGAAAGAGGTTTAATTGTTGGAATAGATCCTGGTCCAAACACTGGCGTTGCTGTTCTTAATTTCGCTGGAAAAATAATGTTGATTGATTCCTTACGAAGTGTTGCAAGAGGTGATATAATCAGAAAGATAACCACACT
>JAUVZH010000004.1 GCA_030602675.1 Candidatus Heimdallarchaeota archaeon
ATCATGATTCAGCGAAAAAAATAATTTCTGAAGCTATTTCCTTTGTTGAACAAAAACCAATATCAGCAGTTGATCTGCTTGCTAAGGAGGAAAAAAAACAAAAGATCTCTACTGGTTCTGATAAGCTCAATGAATTGCTAGGTGGGGGAATTTACACAGGTGAGATTACTGAAATCTCGGGTGAATTTGCTTCAGGAAAAACACAAATCTGTTTTCATATGTCTATTAATGTACAGCTCAGTCAAGAAAAGGGTGGATTGAATGGAGGAGTATATTATATTGACACTGAAGGAACTTTTTCGTCAACAAGAATAGCTCAAATAGCACAAAACAATGGTTTAAACCCAGATGATTTCTTAAAGAACATAGCAGTGACTAGAACCTATAATTCAGATCATCTAATATTTCTAGTAATGAACGCTGAAAAACTAATTAAGGAATGCAATGCTAAACTCTTCATTATTGATTCAATAGCCTCGCACTTTCGAGCAGAATATACCGGTGATGAAAAACTTGTCTCAAGACAACAAGCAGTTATGAAATTAGCTGAAACCCTTAAACAGATTGTAGGAAGACAAGATATAGCAATAGTTGTTACTAACCAAGTAATTGCGACTATTGATGAGAATATCTTTGATAAATCTCCTCATCCCGCACTTGGTTTTGCATGGGCACATCGACCTCATCAAAGAATCCTGTTGAGAAAGGGACGAGGTCAAGCAAGAATTGCTCGTATGTATGATTCTTCTCGATTACCTGATAGAGAATGTATATTCTTTATCACTGAGGACGGTATTTCTGATAAAAAAAATAAAGCATAAAGTTGGTTCAAGAACTTATTAATCTCATATGATTAGACCAATCTTCTTCTTTTATTTCAAGAGTAGTAAAGATTTCTTCAGGCAATATCTCACCAATTCTTATTATTTGAGGTGATGGTTTTTTTAGAAAATCAATTACTGTTGACACTTTTCTAACAGGTAATTGACCAGCATCTAATATCAAATCTATCTTTGTTTCATCTAACGAGCTAATAACCTGATCAAGTGTGTATGGTGTTTTATCCCCAAAAAGATTTGCACTTGTTGATACTAGTGGGTTCTTTAAACCATCAATAATTTTTGAAACGATTATATTACTAGATATTCTGAAAGCAATTCCTTTAGCATTCAAAACATCTGGAATTATCTTCTTTTTGTTGCTTGCTATTACCAAAGGACCTGGATAAAACTTGTTTACAAGAAGTTTAATATCATTATTTGTTTTTGCAATTGTTTTAATCATATCCAGATTGTTTACAATTACTGGCAACGGTTGATCATTAGGTCTATTCTTTACATTGAAGATTTTGTTTATTGCTTGAGTGTTAAATGCATCACAACCTAATCCGTAAGCTGTTTCAGTCGGATATACAATTAAACCTCCATTTCTCAGAACTGATATAGCTTTGTTAATAGATTCTTGATTTGGTTTTGTTGGATCAATTTTTAAAATCAATCAATGTCACCCTCGTAAAATGTTTTCTCTATGTTTAGTTCCATTTAATTTCTACTGAATCACTACGCCAATCAGGTAATACAAGAGATTCATTTGGCATTAGTTCCCCTGAAGCAGTATAGTCTAAAATGCCGCCCCAAGCAATCATTGTACCATTATCACTTGTATACTTATAAGGACAAACTGAAAGCTCTAGTTCCCAATCTTTACAAATTTCACGTAACCTTTCATGAAATCTTTTATTTCTAGCAAAACCACCTACGACCAGCAGTTCTTTAGCTCTTGTATGTGCAATAGCTCTTTCTGCTATTTCTGTTAACATTGATAAAGCTGTTTCTTGTAAGCTATAGGCTGCATCTTCTAGTTTTATTCCTTCTTTTACTAGTCTTATTGCTGCAGTAAGTAATCCTGAAAAACTCACACTCATTCCTTTTACACTATATGGTAATTCATGGTAGTTTTTTCCTTTGGCAGCAACCTTGTCAAAAATTGGTCCTGGCCATGGATTATCTGGATCATGAATACCAACTTCTCGAGAGAATTTATCAAAGCAATTCCCTATCGAAATATCCAATGTTTCACCAAAAACAGTGTAATAATTGTTAGTTAAAGAAGAAATCTGAGTTGTTCCCCCACTCACCATTAGTATAATAGGATTCTTCGTTTTTGTTAGTAATTTGCCAAGCTCTATATGAGAAACAATATGATTTACACCAACTAATGGGATTTTATAATAACTGGCAACTGATCTTGCTATAACTGCGCCAGTTCGCAAACAAGGACCCATGCCAGGTCCACGTGAAAATGAGATTAAAGAAAGTTTTTTTGCTGTTAATTTAGCTTCTTTTAGTGCATCTCTTATGAGTTTAGGGGCTATATTACTATGGTGCCGAGCTGCTTCTCTAGGATGAATTCCTCCACCAACAGGTGGCATATAGGAAGATCTTACATCTGCATGAATTTTACCTGAAGAATCTATTATTCCAACACCGAGAGTATGAGCAGTGCTCTCTATACCTAAGCAAATTATTTCTTTATTTTTTGACATGCCAAATTTAAATCCTAATCTTCTTCTACATCTAATATCAAATAGATGATTATTAAAAAATTTGAGATAATTATCTCAAAAATCGATTGAAATGAGTTATCTTTACTAATTTCTACTTCGTTAATTCCAATGGAAATACTGTTGCTAAAGCATTGTATATTGTTTGATTAACATAGCTATCAGCATCAGAAAGAATTACCTCAATTACTTCTTCTAAAGGATTCCCTTCAATGTCCTTTATAACGTCTAATCCCAAAAGTGCAGAAAGAGTGGGTTCAGAAGTGTGAGCATACTTTCCTTCCTCAACTTTTTGATATCCTGCGCTAATCAACAGCTTGTGTACTCTTTTGAGATCTTTCTCGATTTTTGGAGTTCCAATTCGTAAAATCATTGGTCTTGAGATTTCTACCATCTATCTTCACCCAAACAATCATAATTTATCTAATTCAATTACTATCCATTTGATAGCTTCTTCCACACCAACTCCAGTTGTTGCAACTGTTGGTTGTATGTGCCAACTACGATTTTGCATTTTCTCAGGATCATCTAAATTACATGCCTTAATGATTTCAGCAATAGGCATGGCATATGGTTTATCCTGTTTATTCGCTACAATCAATAAAGGTGCATCTGGATATAAAGGGTCTAGTAATACTTTCCACAATTCATTTTTAGCTTCTTCAAGACGTTCGTGATCAGATGAATCAATAACAAAAATTATCGCGCTTGAGCCTTTCATAAGTGTTCCCCAAAGAGTCCTAAAGTGCATTTGTCCACCCAAATCAAAAATACTGAGATTAACATTTTGTCGTTGAAGAACTTCTACATTCACACCGATCGTTGGCAAAGTCTCAATGCGTTTCTCAAAACGCAAAAAGTTTAGCATTGTGGTTTTACCAGCTGAATCCAAACCAACAACTGCTATTTTGAATTGTTTTTTTTGTCTAAAGAGTCTAGCTAAGAAGCTCAACAATATTCCCCTTCTTTAACATGATTAATCATCGTTGTATACGGAAATTTATTCATTAACAATGTTAATAAATCCATCTAAAGTGCCAAGTTTGTTTTAATATTTGCAATAGAAATTCCTTTGTGTTTCCTATTGAAATACCTAAACTAGATTAGCTACTATTTCTATTGTATCTAATCTTTCATCATATTTGATTATGCCTTTACTGTCAAGATTTCGTATTACTTTTAAAATTATAACTGGTGGCGTTTTAGAAGCTGCTTGTTTTAGCTCCTCGATACCCATAGCTTGATTTCTGTAAGCAAGTACTGATAAAATTTCTACTTCTGGAATATCAATACGTACCTCTTTTAGCAAGAAATCTAATATTGGGCTAATCTTTATGTCTTTTTCTTTTTCAATTTCTAGTTCTTGTAAAACTTGTTGAGCTTTTGAAAGTCTAAATTCCATATTTGATTTAATATCCTCTTTCTCTTGATTTTTCTCTTTATTACTTGTTTTTATGTCATCAATTGTTCGCTCTGTATTAGTAAGATCATTTTGTTTAAGAGCTAAATCGTTATTTAACTGTGATATTTCAGCTTCTAGTTTTGCTATTCTTTCATCTTCATCTTCGATTGAGATATTAATACGTTCAATATGTTCTCTTAGGGATTCAATCTCGCTCAGTAAAGTTTTCTTTTGATTTTGGAAATCGATTTCATCCTTTTTTCGGTTATTGAGATTATTTTCCATTTCTGTGAAACTAGCTTCAGTTTTATCGAGATAAACTAATGCATTTTCTATTTCCTTTAGAACTTCAGCTAATTTTTGATTAGTATTTTGTCCTAATTTCTCAAGTCGTTCTTTTTCGGTTGTTAAATTTCTTTTTAAGCTTACAAAGTCAGTCATTTCCTACCCTCCATTATAGTTTCAGATTTCCTATAACTGTTATAGCTCCAGTAGAATCATCATAAGATAATAATCCTCTTTTCATTAATCCTTCAAGTGTTTTTGCGATTAATGACTCCGACAACCCAGTTACTTTAGAAATAGTTGTCATATCGGTACTTTTTCTTCCTTCCAATGAACTAATTATTTTAATTTCATTGAATTCGATATGGCCTCTTTTTATTAAATATTCTAAAGCCATTCTCTCACCTGTTGCTTTTTTCAATAGATCTCTTTCTGTTTCAGCCCGTTTTTCGATGTCAATGACTTTCTGTTCGGTTGATTCAATGATTTGATTTTTCTCAGCAATAATTTTCTGTTCAAGTTCTTTTTCCATGTTGAGTTCTGCTTTTGCTGTGTCTAATTTCTTCTCAGCATTAGATAGTTCTGTTAATGCATCTCTCTTTTTGGTTTCTAATTTTGCTCTCTTTTCTGTTGTTTCTGCAAGTCTATTTTGAGTATCTCGTAAAGTTCTTTCATTCGTTGCTTTTTCTTCCTTAAATGAATTAATCTCTTGAGTTAATGCTAAATTGCTTGATTCATAATTTGAGATTTCACTATTTTGTCTTTTTTCGAAATCTATTAATTCTTGAATAGGTTGCTTCATATCTTCAATATCTTTATTCACTGAAGAAAAAACAGTATTTAACTCATTGAGAGTTTCCTCTAAAGTCAATTCCCCTCTCTTAAGAGCTGATAGTACTTCTGAAATATCAGTCATATTTTCTTTCACCTTATGTTATACTGACCTATAAATTGTGATAAGTGATTGTTATATTCTAATTATAAGTAACAGATTGTAGTTAATAAATTAAAACCTTTACCAACATACAAACCAGACAATAATAAAAAGGGAAAAAAATTAGAAGACCAATAGGTCAACTATTTTTTTATTTAATGAATACATTTACTGCAACATCATCCATAACTTGAATGATTGCTGGGTTGTGTTTTCCTCTGACATTAGTAATGAAATCTTCAGAAGGTAAGTTAAGTTTCTTGATTTTTGCCCAATCTTGAGCTAATTTCTCAATTAAAGCAACACGGTTGATAAGTAATGAAACACATTTAGAATGCTTCATCTTGCTCATTTCTTTAATTATGTCTGCTAAATAAACTGAATTATCACCATTTTGAATTTTCTTTTTATCAACATCAAGCACAATTTCAGTAGAATAGAATCGCAACAAGTCACGTTCAACACGAACGATGTCTGCATCTCTTGGATGAATGAAATCCTTTGCAAAACTAACAATGCGCAATTCTCGATCTGGAGCAAAGCATTGAAGCGTATCCAAGATCATGTTAAGCAATACCTGATTTTTATCAGTTTCAGGATCTAGTAAAATTAAGATAACCTTGCGATTAATGATTGAGTTGAAAACTTTATCTAAATCCTTCTTAAATTGCTTCATTACAAATGGCATATTACCTTTTTCAATATCTCGTTTTTTAACATCTATACCAAGTGGTCTTTCTGCTACTGTGGTTGTTGGTACAGGTTTGCTTGGTGGAACAACTTGAACGGGTGCACTTGGAGTTGCTTCTACAATAGTTGATTCGTCGAAGGATTTAACAGAATAATACACTTTATTGCTCATTTTTGTAGTATAGAGAAAACCAGCATTCAGAATCTCTTGTATATTCGCAACAGCTTCTTGTGGAGTGACAGCTGTTAATCTGATAACATCCTCAAAAGCTGCTATTTTAGCATCTAGAATTGTTAATGCTGTTTTCTGTAATCTTTGAGGTAATTCCATAACACTAAGTGTATCAATAACTCTTCGGCTACCTGATTTGGTCATTATCCGATTTTCAAATGCACTGCGTAATTGGTCACATTTTGAATCAAATCCCTTAAAAACCGATAAATCGTCTCCAGACCATCCACTAACGAAATCCTTTGGAAAAACACCAAAGAACAAATTCTTTAGTTCAGGCATTAAGATCTCTAAAATACCAATTTCATTCAGATCTGAACTAACTATAAATAGTACAGAATCGTCCAATTCATATGTTAGTTTATTGTTACCGATTATCTCTTCTTTTTTCTGCCCCGGTAGCACTTTTCCAGATATGGTTTCAACAATCGCTTGATATTCACCTAATGAACCACTTTCATCTTGGGTCACACCAGGTTCATAGCTTCTATTTACCAATGGAACTTTGTTTTTTACTACTAAGACTCGTTTTATCATCCTTCATTGACTCCAATATGAGTTTCTTTTACCGTTATATTGTTATTTTTGTAGTAATAAATTCTTCTTATAAGGTTTAATATTTTACCATTCATGATTTTTTGCGTTCTCTTAGCTTACGAAAAGTTTTTTATCGAAATATCCATTCAAACATATCGAAAGCTCATTTAGTTTGAAGATAAAATTCCAGATTTAAAAACAAATAATCAAATTGTGGATGAATGATAAAATGACATTTGTTCAAAGCTCTAGAAGTAAAATGAAGAAAAGAGATTTCACTCTAGATCCCAGAACAAAGTTATTGATGCTCCTTGCAGTTTCACTTTTATCATTTCTGATAAATGATTTGTATTTGCTGCTATCTCTTTTTGGTGCGATGCTAATTATCGCTTTAATTGCAAGAATTGATTATAGACAATTTATCAGGTATGTTAAACCTACACTATGGTTATTGCCCACAATTTTCGTAATACAACTAGCTTTTGCTTCAAGTAGCTCAGGTGATTTCATTGATATTTTTGCAGAATTTGGACCTTTAACTAATCTAGTAGGAATAAACAATCACATAATTTCAATCAATATTGAATCTCTAATAAATGCAACAAACTCTTGTTTACGAATTGTAAATCTAGCAATAGGCTCCTGTCTTTTCAGTTTAACAACGAATTCTAATGATTATTTACAATCACTAACAAAAATTGGTTTGCCATTTGAGCTTGCTTTTACTACTGGTTTAGTTATCTATTTTCTACCAATGGTTGTATCAGAAACAAATGAAATGCGAATGTCTTTAGAGACCAGAGGAGTTAGTATTAATAGAGGATCTATAATAAAACGCATTAGAAGCTTTAGTGTGCTAGCTACATCCATATTGATGAATTTTATTGAGAAATCAAAATACCAAGCAATCGCTTTAGAGTCTCGAGGTTTCAATACTAATATAAAACGAACTTATTATCGAAAAATAAAATTTGGTATAATTGACATCTTCATCACAATACTTCTCCTTGCTGCTATTGCAGGGATTTGTTACTTATTCCGAGAAGAATTAAAACTATTTTTTAGTAGATTTTGGATAAACAAAAATTAGGTGTGAAAGAAATGTTAACTAGATTTATTGGAATTACTGGACCAAAAAAATCCGGCAAAACAACAACTATAGAAATTATAGTACCGATATTAGCTAAAAAGGGTTTACGAGTTGGTACAATTAAAGTTGCTTTTAAGGATGTAAGTATTGATATAAACCAAGAGCATTATGATGTAATAAGACATAGAAATTCTAAACCAAAAATTACAATGTTTAAGTCCAGTAAAGAAACCGTTGTTTTTTATAATGACGAAATAAATCTTCGTGATTCTCTAAAAATTCTTGGAAAGGATCTTGATTTAGTTTTAATTGAAGGTTTCAAAGAAAATTTGAAAGGTTTACCTCAAATTACTCTATTAAAAGAAGAAGGTCAAGAGAAAGAACTTACTAGTGATTATATTGTTGCAATTTCATCTTTACCTGAATTTTCTATTAAAAGCGGACATAAGCTCTTCGTGGATTTTGATAACCTGGCAGATGTAGCTGAAAAAACAGCTTTACCATTATTCCCTGAGCTAAATTGCAAGCATTGTGGTTATGACACTTGTGATTTATTAATGAAAGAAATTATAGCTGGAAAAAAAGCTGTCGAAGATTGCTATGTTCTCGGGTATGAAGATTCAGAAGTTCAACTTAAGGTAAATGATAATGTTATTCCTTGTAATGTTTTTGTACAAGACATATTCAAGAATGTAATCACAGGAGTTCTTACTACAATAAAACTCGAAGAAATGGAACTCACGAATGTTGAAATAAACATATCATACAAATCTAAGAAGGAAAAAAAGAATGAATAAAAAATCTCTTGCTTTAGTCATTGGGATTAATGTAATCCTAGTTGGTGCAATCATTACTTTATATTTCACTGTCTGGCAACCTTCGAGACAAGGAGAGGAAGGATATTTAACAATTACTGGGCTCCCCGAGGATTATAATATAACAATTCCTAAATTAGCATCATTACCTTCTGTAAGTCAAGAATATTATATCAATGGAAATCCCGCTTTTTATGCAAATTATACTGGTGTCTCAGTTTACTATTTAGTAACTGAAATTGCTAATAGAACAGATGAAGTAGATGTTAAGGTCATTGCAAGTGATAATTTTGTATACACTCTAAGTTTTGATGAAATCAATCAATCTCGAGATATTATTATTGCCTATAAAAAAGATGGAGAATATCTAAAGGATGGTTCACATGGTGGTAATGGTCCTTTAAGATTGATAATCCCTCAAAGATTCCCTGGAGAATTTAATGGTCAATATTGTGTAAAATATGTGGTTACTCTAAGAATTATTGCTAATGAAACAATATGAAAATTAAGCTAACAAAGGAAAGTGAAGAATTGAAGAGATACAGTACTTCAGATTTAATAATAATCGCTATTATGGCAGCATTAGGTCTAGGTACTAAACAAATAATTCGTCCTATTGTGTCACTTATAAGCCAACCATTAGGAATTCCTGGAGGAGCAATTGTCGGTGGTTTCTATATGCTTTGGTTAGTACTTACAAAGCGATTATCTCCAAAATTCGGCTCAGGATTCATGTTTGGCTTAACACAAGCATTAGTTGTTATGATATTGCCTTTTGGTTCTCATGGAATATTTACAATCATAACTTATTCACTACCTGGGTTAGCAGTTGATTTAGTAAATCTTCTATTCCGATCACAAGCTGATAGTATAATTTGCTCTATGATAGAAGGAGCTGTTGCTAATTTTGTTGGATCATTATCAGTAATTCTTCTTATTTTTCAATTGGAATTGGAACCAACTATCTTTATTTCATTACTTGCATTATTGACAGGAAATTTAGGGGGAGTACTAGCTTATTATATCGCAAAACAAGTAGCGGGTTCAATTTATTCTGATATTAAAAAGGAAGAGAAAAAAGAAGAAGAAATACCTAATATAGATGTCTCTTCAACTAATTAGCAAATTGTTCACTTATTTTTTGATTTGTCATAGACTTTTTTACCATTAAAGAAAGTCATTAAAACTTGAACATCTTTAATTACATCAAGATTAATGTTAAGGATATCTTTGTCTAATACTACAAAATCTGCCAATTTACCACTTTCAAGTGATCCTTTTATTTCATCTTCAAAACTAGCAAATGCAGCTCCCAATGTAAAATAGTAAATTGCTTCTTCAACAGTGATTCTAATGTCATCTATTGGATGAGTGACTACAGACCAAATCCCAAACAGTGGACTCATGGGCATATTGTCAGAACCAAAACAGATTTTTGTATAAGATTTCTGAATCTTTTTGAAATTATTCAGTAATTTATAACGTTCAGAACCTAAACGTATTTCATATAATTGACCTGGTCTTCCCCAACGACCTGGAAAGTTTGGTTGCATGGATAGAATTAATCCAAGTTTCTTTACTCTCCTTATATGATCATCCAAGAGATATTCAGCATGTTCGATTCTATGTCTGCCTTGAGCTACCAATTCATCATTACCAATACTTTCGAATGTATCTAGAATAAGCTCAATTGCTGCATCACCTATTGCATGAGTTGCAGTTTGCCAATCATTTTCGACTGCTTTTCTTATAGCTTGAGCAAATATATCCTTTTCAATGTAAAATTTCCCTTTTGTTGTAGAATCATCAAAGTATGCTTCATTTAATGAAGCTGTTCTAGCACCCAATGAACCATCTGTGAAGATTTTTACTCCACCAAATTTAAGGATTTTATTTCCATATCCTGTTTTTAATCCTGTTTCAATATATTGATCGAATTTTGATAAGGGTATGTTCATATTTACTCTTACAGTGAGTTCATTCTTTTTCCAAAATTTGATATATGATTTCACTGCTCTGACACTTAAATTATCAGTTACAGAAGTTATGCCCAATGAATTTGCATTGTCACATGCAACTATTACAGCATTGTCAAAATCAACTTGAGTTTTCTTTAATTTAGGTGAATCACCAATTCGTTCCATTATTTTAACAGTGATAATTCCTAGAGGTTCCTTAGTTTCAGAAACTAGATCTAGATCAGGATCATCCTTTGCTATCCCAAGCTCCTCCAAAGCTAATGAATTTACAGCAGCAAGATGACCACAAACACGACGAATAAAACAAGGATTCTCTGGTGCAATTTTGTCCAATTCACTTAGTGTTAAGTATCTTTTTTCAACCCAATTGCTTTCATCCCAACGCTCTCCAAAAACCCATTTGCCTTTTGCAGTTGTTTTTACTCTTTCCCTTAATTTCTCTAAAGCTTCTTTTACAGAAATTACTTTGTCAAGCATTACATCTTGGAATTTAGCGCCAATACCGAGTAAATGAGTATGTGCATCATTAAAGCCCGGACATAGGAATTTTCCCTTTAAATCGACCACTTCTTTTGCTTTTGGATATTTCTTTAAAATCTCAGTATTTTTACCTACTGCAAGTATTATTCCATTACTTACAGCAATAGCTTCTGCTTCAGGTTGATTTTTATCCATCGTTAGAATGTTACCATTCTTTATCAAAAGATCTATTTCTTGAGTCATTTGAACCAAATGAAATAATATCATTAGACTTCTTATGAGTTTTCTCTTATTAATCAAATAACCGGTACAATAATCCCAGTAAAAATGCTAGTAAAATGTAAAGGAAAATTCTTATGAGGTATCTCAGAAAAGGTGTTCGTTGGACAATATTCTTACCAGATGCAATCATATCTGATGTAGGAATTTTTGGTTCTTGAAAATTTAATAAACTCTCAGAGATTTTTTGGTAAACATCTGCTTTATTTATCTTGAATAAAATTCTTCTATAATGATGATTGTTAATGTAAAATTCATTTAACCATTCTTTCTGTAAGGATTCTTTAGTAAATTCTAATTCCAATCTTTGATTCAAAATTTCATATCCATATTTGTTATTAGTCATCAAAAAAAGTTCAGCTAAAATTGATATCCCTGAAGGAGGAGCCTTTTGAATTATATCTCTGATATAAGTGTCTTCAATTGAATTATCAATTTCATTTGATAACATTTCAATGAAAGTTCTAGAAGATACATTTAATCTGCGACTCATTACTACAAACCAATTTGTTGGTAAATTTATAGATTGATAGGTAATTACTTGCAATAAACCCATTAAGATTTCAGAATCAATAGGAGTATTCTTTCTGATGTATTTCATCGCAACATCATAAGCTTGAATTTCAGCGGAAATTGAAAATCGATATAAAGCTGCAAAAATCTTTTCGCTTCTAGATAAACCAAAAAAAACTGCTTCCTCTAGAAACCGTCCAAAAAATAAAAGGAAAATGATTTCCAAACAACCAATCATTAATGTAAGATCTAATCCTACTTGACCAAGAAAAACCCCTACAATACCGGCGATGAATAATCCTGTTGATAAGACATAGCTAGCGATTAAAACAGCATTTAATATTTTCTCTCGTTTACATATGAAACAAGCTTTAAAGTGATTTGTTTTTGCAATTTCCTGTTTGCTTTTCTTAATAGCTCTTTTAGTAACTCTGCTATCGCCTAGTGTTTCTAAAGGTAAACCACATGTTTCGCAACGAATAAGCTTTTTATTCAGATTTGCATCAATCAATTTAATATCATTATTTCTAAAACAATCAACAAGAAAAAAGCTTTGGTTGTTTGTTATCTTCTTATCAGATTCACTGGTAGTTTTGTCTAAAATATCGTATGTCATTGCAGCTTCTCTCAGTGAAAGTCTAATCTTGTGTAACTATTTAAAGAGAATTTTCAATAATTTCGTCTTGCTTTATTTTTTTCAAGATTTCAATTGCTTTTTGCAGAATTATCTTAGATGAAAGCATTTCATCAAATGTTTTCCCATCATCCAAAGAAATACTTATCATTTTAACAAATTCTGCGAAATCTTGTGACTCTGTTAATATTGCTATCTCGAGAGGGATATTCTCAAAACTTGTTTCATCTGTAATATCATTCGATAAAAACTTCAAGTCATGTTTCTTAGAATTTTCATCACTTTTATTGACCATTCTTCTCAAAGAAATTAAGGAAATTGATTATTAAAACTACAGTATCATGAAATCAACATGAATAAATGTGCATTTTTACCAGATTTGCTAAAAACAACAAGATTTTATATTTGAATTGTACTCTAACCAAAAAGACAAAAGCGATAAAGATTGTTAAAAACAAGTAACAAATCAGTTTAGAAATTCGGTGTGCAACAGTGAGATTACTAGCAAAGG
Source organism: Candidatus Heimdallarchaeota archaeon (assembly GCA_030602675.1). Taxonomy (GTDB): domain Archaea; phylum Asgardarchaeota; class Heimdallarchaeia; order JABLTI01; family JABLTI01; genus JABLTI01. The sequence goes on from JAUVZH010000004.1 coordinate 12,945, forward strand.
TAGTTTTAGCAGGAGATGGTGGAGTTGGAAAAACCACATTAATTCATAGATATATTACGAATAGTTTTATTGATTCCACAAAATTGACTATAGGTGCAGCATTTCATACACATGAAATTCAAACTGGTGAGCATTCTGTTTTAGTTCAGATTTGGGATTTGGGTGGACAAGAACAGTTCAAGAAAATGGGAATTTTTGATAAATATTTCAAAGGTGCAACTGTAACTGTTATCATGTTCGATCTTACAAGACTAAATACCTTGAATAGCATTCCAGAATGGGCTGATTTAGCTCTTAACTCAAGTAAAACTAAATTAATTTTAGTAGGCGGAAAAAAGGATCTTGCTCATGGTGTTTCATTTGAATTATCTTCTTTTGAGGATTTAAATGAAAAATATAATTTTGTTAAATATCTTGAGACATCCTCTGCAACAGGTGATGGAGTAGCTGATGTATTCCAATCAATAGCCAATGTAATCATTGATTCCACAATGGAGAAGAAACAAAAAGAAGCGATTGACACAATAGATAGGGTTATCGATAGACCCAAAATCAAATCCAGCGGAAAATCCAAAAGCAATTCCTAAATAATTACTTTTTTAAAGATAATTTTATTGATGTAATAAAAATCTATCAAAAAAAAGTAAAAACCTCTAACTTTATTAAAGTTATAACCTAATAATCTTTGAGTGAAATCAATTTACTATTTATACCATATAAAAGGAGTGTAATTAGCAAATGCCTGTAAGACCATCAATAAGTAATTTAAAAGCAATAATAAATGCGATTATTTCTCATGGTAAAACAGGTAATATGAGATCAGTAGTTCAAACACTAAATGATTTCGATAAGGAAGTTAAGCACTTTAGAAATGATCCCGAAATTCAAGTTGTTATGGCAGATGCTTATAGACATGCCTTAGAACCTTTTGGAGTTGCCAAAAAATTCAGAGATTCTGAACAAATGATTGGTAAAATCGAAGGTTTGCTTAGAACACAAGGACATTCAGAAGATATTCAAGAAACTTATAGTGAGGCTTTGAGTGCTTTAGTTTACCATTACATTATGAATGAAATGGATAAGGATATTCACAAAACTTTAACCAAATTAGGTAACTTTGCTTCTAAACAACAAAACAATCCTTTTGTACAATTTAATTATGCTATGGCTTTATCACAAGTAGCAGAGTATTTCGCAGAGAAAGGGGATAAAGACATAATTACCAACATTTTATGGGAAATTGTGGGTATAGTAACTTTCTATCCCGGAAAGGAAATACTCACTCAAGTTTCAGATGGATTATTACAATGCATCAATACAGCTGGAAATCGTTTAACACATTACGAATTAAATGACTTGGCAAATAGGATTGATGAATTTATTAATTTTACAAATGAATTTGTAATCCAACAGAAATTGACTGCTTGTCAAGGTAAAATCTTTCAATATATTGCTGGACATAGAATGCGTGAAGGATACAGTCCTGATGGTAAAATCCAAAAAAGAAAATAAAAGTCTTAAGATTCTAACATTTGCCTAATTATATCTTCTAAGTGAGCAATTTGTATTATTCCTACTAGATGTCTTCCACCAACTAGGATTGTTGGTAATGCTGTTACACCATAAGCTTCAGCTATGCTTGGATCTTTTTCAGCATCAATAATTTCAACACTAAGAGCGTATTTCTTTCCAACTTTTTCTAAATGACTAAAAGCTACTTTCGACCAAGCATCACCTTTTTTCACAAAGAACAAAATTTTAGTAGCAATTTCCTTTCTTATTTTGGGAGAGATATCAGGGATTGGTAGTAATCCACTCACAATTTCTTGAATCATCAAGTTGAAAGCTGCATCTACATTAGTATCTGTTTTTGCACTAGTGAAAATTAAATTAGCCCTAGCAGCTGGAGTATCCCCTAACTTTTTAACATTATATGCTAAGGGGAGATGATTTGTTTTTGCAAGATCTAATTTTGTTCCTACAATGATAACAGGAACATCCTTTCCGTTATTAGCATTCTTAAGATCCTCATACCATCCAGCTAGATTATCAAAACTTATTGGGTCAGTTAAATCATAAGCCAATAAAGCACCGGATGCTCCCTGTAGGTACCTAAGACCAATTTTTCTTCTACTCTTTTGTCCTGCAATATCCCAAATAAGAAGTTTAACTTGTGCATCTGGATATTCGAATGTTCTGACATAAAAATTGAGACCAAGCGTTGTCATATAGTCCTTCTGGAATTTATCATAAATGTACCTTCGAACAAGACTTGTTTTACCTACTCCTGGGTCTCCAAGTAAAACAATTTTTCGTTGGTACAATCTTGGCATATAAGTTAACCTCTGAAAGAATTTTATTAGCTTCTCCTACTGTAGGTTTTGATTTATGTATCAGTTATCTATATTAAGTATATTTAGATTCTAGTAATAACTTCGCATCCATGTTCGGTTATTATTATAGTGTGTTCTGATTGTGCAATAGGTGTTTGACTTTTACTGACGAGCATTGGATAGCGATTAATGGTTTTATATGAAATAAGTTCTTTAAGTGCTTCATATAATTTCGTTTCTGGTAAACTCTCTTCTAACCATCTTATAGCAAATGGTAATCTATTGTATTTTTTAATTTCATTTAAGAGGACTTTACTGTCAGCAGATTTAGCTTTATCACCTATTTGTGAGAAAATAAAACTATATGATTCATCATAGATTTTCTCTGATCCATCTTTAGTAGTAACAAACGGTTCAACAGCTAAAACTTGTCCTACTTTTAATTTTGGTTCTAGAAAATCGAACTTTGGTTTGTAATTTGGTATGCTTGTACCAGTATGTAATTTCCATCTATCAATCACATGACCAGTTAGATCAGTTATTGGTACTAATCCTTCTTTACGAATAGTCTTTTCAATAACTTCGCCAATATCACCGGGACGTATGCCTGGTTTAATAAAAGAAATAGCATTCTCAAGAGCCAATTCTGATGTTTGTCTCAATAATTGGTATTTCTTAGTACCGCCTACAAGGAAAGTCTTAGCATGGTCTGAAATATAACCATCAACATGAGCACCAAGGTCAATTTTAACAATAGCTCTTTCTGGGATTTTCAAATCATCACCAAAAGGTGAAGTATAATGTGCTGCTATTTGATTTACAGAGACATTAACTGGAAATGCAGGTTGAGCTCCAGCATTTCTTATTTCCTTTTCTAATGAATCACAAATAATAATTAGTTTTCTTCCTTTAGATACTAGCTTCTTCGCTTTTCTCATAACCGAAGCAGCGATCCTACCAGCTTCGCGATACTTTTCTATAGCTTCATCCGTTAATTGTGACAAGTATTTAGCACACCTTTAAACTAAATTCCAATATCAAAATATCTATTTTAGAAATCTTTACATCACCATTAAAAAGAATTCTTAGTGTTTTTTATTTAGTAAATAGACCTTTTATCCAATCCCATGCAGCTTTAAAGAGTTCTTTTAATTCATATTTTGAAGGTATGTACAATTGCATCCAAATTGGAAGATCAACTTGTGTGATTACTAAAAATAAAAACAAACCAAAAATCGCTAAGCAAACTAAAATTACTAGATAGTCCCACCATTTCATCTTTAATGAGTAAAGATATGTTCTATTTTTTGTAGCATTCCAACCTCTAGATTCTATAGCTTCTGCTAATTGCCATGAACGTCTCATCGCTGAAGCAAATATCGGTATTAGTAATGGTACCATGTTTCTTGCTCTTTTGAAAATATTTCCACGATCTATCTGTAATCCTCTAGACTTTTGAGCTGCCATGATAATATTTGTTTCATTAGCTAAAGTTGGAATAAAACGATATGCTGTACTTATTGCCCAAGCAAATGTAAATGGTAATCTGAATTTTATTAGCATTTGTGAAATATCATCAGGAGAAACTGTTTGGAAAAACAATCCATAAACAGCAGTTAATATGATCAATCTTAGAGCCATTATAATTCCAATCGTTGTAGGATATTCTACTTTTAAAAGAAGTGCATTAATGATTATTATAAGCAAAATAAGAGGTAGGAGTATTAGTATTGTTCTCATCCATTTCTTAAAGAAATGAGCAAGAAATGTTAGGGGAATTATCGCACCCAAAATAAGTAAGAGTGGAACAAGTTCTCTGAAAAGAATGGTTATACAAGTAATGACGACAACAAATAGAGCTTTACCTCTAGGGTCCACTTGATGCAGTATTGATTTATCTGATTCATAATCAAAATATTCTAGAATTTTAGAACTCACATTGACCCCCCTTTCTTTGTTTTTTCTTGAGTAAGAATGGTGAGAAGATTATCGGCAATCATGGTTTCCTTCAAAAAGGACTGAAATTCTGGATATTTTGATTTGATACTATCTACTAAATCTAGAAGAATTGGTCTATCTAAATCTGATTTCCTTATTAAATCATCATCACTTAAAATATCTAAAGTAGCTCCATCAGCAGTAATTTCTCCATCTAGGAGAACAATAACTCTTGGTATATATTCCGATATGAAGTCAATATCGTGAGAAACAACGATAATGGTCATTCCATTATCAGACAATTCTTTTAAATAATTTCCAAGCATTTCTTTTTGACGATAATCTTGTCCAAAAGATGGTTCGTCCAAAACTAAGATCTGTTGATTCATAGTTAGAACTGAAGCAATTGAGACAAGTCTCCTTTCTCCTCCTGACAGTTCAAATGGACTTCTTTCAAGCAGATGTGTAATATTGAATTGCTTAGCAATATCTAGAACAATTTTTTCTCGTTCTTCTTCATCAATTCCCAAATTCTTAGGGCCAAATTCCAACTCTTTTTTAACGGTCTCAGCAAAGAGCTGATGATTTGGGTTTTGAAAAGCAAGTCCTACAATCTTAGCCATTTCGGAGATTGGCTTTTTTATGATGTTCTCAGTGTTTACTCTCACTTCTCCTTCCGCTGGTCTAAGTAATCCATTAATATGTTTAATTAAAGTCGTTTTTCCAGCACCATTTCTACCTACAAATGCAACAAGTTCACCTTTCTTAATAGAGAATGTCACATTACGAAGAACAAGCTCATCCTTCTTCTTGTATGTAAAAGAAACATTCTCAAATTCAATCATGATATTCACCTTCAATTTGCATTAATTTCTTGAAATCAGAAATGGTTATTGGTAAGTTTTCAACATTGAAAGATTTCCTAAATTTACTTGAAAAATTGTTAAAATCATTAGATTTCCTAGCAAGTTCATAAAAAAGTCGTGGAACCTTAGGCAAAAGGTTTTCAGGATATTCCTTGCTCGATAAAACTTCCTTAAGTGAACCAGATATCTTCAGTTTACCTTGCTCTATATAAGCTATTTTATTTACATAATTCAAACATCTATCTAATCTGTGCTCAGAAAGAATGATTGTTTTATCATGTTCTTGATTTAGCTTGAATAAAATTTTCAACAAATCATTTGCACTGTTTGGAGATAAATGAGCTGTCACTTCATCTAATATTAACATAGGTGGATCTAAAGCAAGAGCAGCAGCTATTGCTGTCAATTGTTGTTCACCACCTGAAATAGAAAAGGGTGACTTGTATCTAATCCTCTCAATTCCTAATAACTCAACTAACTCATCAATTCTAGTTATGATTTCATTTCGAGGAACACCAAAATTTTCTAGTGGAAAAGCAATTTCTTTTTCAACAGTAAGATTTGAAATCTGATTTTCTGGGTTCTGGAAAACAAATCCAACTTGTTTAGCCAATTGTGCTGGATTTTTATCTATAATATCTTCCCCGTTGATTTTAATTGATCCACCAAAAGTTCCTGCATAGAAGTTGGGTATTAAACCATTTATTGTCTTCAATAAAGTTGATTTGCCTGAACCACTATATCCAACAAGTAATAGAAAGTCATCGGCATTAATTTCCAAAGAAACATTTGTAATAGCAAATTTTGTGCTATTTTTATATTTGAAAGTTACCTGTTTCAATGAAACTGCTTTTTTTGACAAGAATATTAAACCTCATCAAGAACTCAATCAAGACTCATCGACTGTTTTCCATGTTCTTTTTTAAAATAACAAAAGTCGATATCATCAATGTTTCTTCTTTAATCGCTTCTGGTATATTTAGAGCTGCTGCAGTTGAATGCCCACCACCATCTCCCTTAAATTTTTCACTTAATTTTTTCATAATATCTCTGCCAAAATGAATATTAGTGCTCTGATGGAAATTTGTAGTAGCTCTAACACTGAGTCGTGTTTCGCCTTTTCTTTGTGAGTAAATAAAAGCAACATCTGCCCCAATGTCCAAAAGCGATCGAGCTGCAGAACCTTCATGTGAACCTACTTTGCTCCAAGCAATAATCCAATCATTTATCTTCTCGTATTTTAATCTTGACGCACTCTTTAATCTAGCAATTCGTTCAGATTTTTCTAGGTTTTTCTGTATTAGACTTATTGCCAAATCATAATCCACTTCTAGGTCAAAAATTTTTTCCAGCAATTTCAACGTTCTTTCATTAAGAGAATAGAAACGTCTGCTATCGTAGATAATCCCTGATAGTAGTATGTTAAGTAGAGGTTTTGGAGGTACTAAAGATAATTCAAACATTATCTCAAGAATTATTTCTGCTACAGAGGTTCTTTCTTCATCAATATAAGCTAAAGATGTGCTATTAACAGCAAAATTTGTTGTTGTATGATGGTCAATAAGGATTATAGCTTGTTTATCATGTTTTAAAATCAATTCTTGAAAAATACCCATTTGAGGTAAAACATTGACATCAACAATAACAATTAAATCATAAGTTCCTTTAGTTTCAGTTTTCAAAGGATGATCATAATAATTAACAAGTTCAGTTGTATGTTTACTAATTCCATCAACTAAAACATCGATAGTAACTTCAGGATGCAATTGCTTAATTATAAATTCCATTCCAAAAACAGAAGCTAATGAATCGGGGTCTGCACTAGTATGTCCAAATATTGCAACTTTCTTGTAATTTCCTTGCTTTATTCTCTCGATTAGTTTCTCTTTAACATTCAATTAGAAAATTTCTCCTTAAGCAATTTATCAACTTCTGCAAAAGTTTCTTCAAGAGTATCGTTAATTACCTTCTCTTCATCTAAAACCGATCTCGGGGGAAGGTTTAAACTAATATCAATCTCAATCCTAAGATCATCTTGTGAATCATCAATGTCAATTGAAATGTCATATGTATCAATATCGCGTTTTTGAACTCTTTTACTGAGGAATTTTCTAACAAGGACGTATAATTCCTCGGATATAAGCTCAATATCTTCTCCTGAGAGCTTTCTTAAACCAACAATAGATAAATTGGTAGAATCATCACTTTTCAATTAAATCAACCAAATAGCATCAGTAAATTATTCTATTTCTCACTGCCACCTTCAAGAGCTGCTTTAATTTCTTTCTCGAGAACATCGAATTGTTTCTTAAATTTTTCAAAACTTTTCTCAGAGAGCTTAGTTCGAGTATCAGTAAGTTCTTTTTGATCCTTAAGCTTGACTTTTGTATCTTTTATAGTGCTTTTTACCATTAATCTCCCAATACTCCTATAACAAATTTCATCGTCTGGGAGTTCTTCAATTTCTTTTATAGCTTTATCAATGTCAATTTGCTCAAGTTTCAATGCTTGAATTTGTTGTTGTAAAGCAGACATTTGTTGTTGAATTGTCTGATATCTTTTAATTTTGTCTTCTAGCTGTGGACTTAAACCTTTAGCCATGTTAATTCTTCTCCAGTTCAGATTATTTACAACATCTCAGTGATTATTTAAAGAATCTTTCTGTTAAAACCATAAAATTGGATATAGTGATGTATATTAGAAAATAATGGAAGTTATACTTACACTTTATTTATGATAAACCAAATTTTTTTATTGTATTAATCTAAAACAATAGCAAATTAAAGAAATGAATGGAATCAAAATTTTATGACCTTATACGTTTCATTTTTACTTCATATCTATCAACCACCAACACAATCTCCAATAGTACTTAAGCAAATTATAAAAGAATCCTACAAACCACTCATTAATTTACTAAAATTAAATGAATCATCAAAAATGACTTTCAACATAAATGGTTCTTTACTCGAATTGTTAGAATTTTATCAAGAAAATGAGTTGTTATCAAACATTAAGGAATTGCTGAGAAGAAATCAAATAGATCTTGTAGGATCAAGTTGCTATCATGCAATTTTACCATTAATACCAAAATAAGAAATGATAAGACAAATAGAACTAAACGAGCAAATCAATATAGAAATTTTGGGTAAAGAACTATTTAATCCTAAAGGATTCTGGTTGCCTGAAATGGCTTATGAATATAGAGTAATCGACCCTTTAGTTAATGCAAACTACAAATGGACTGTTATCTCAAGTGTTGCATCTCCAGATAAAGAATTACCAGATAACTATATTCCATATGTAAATCCTGATTTCACTATCTTTTTCAGAAATGATTTATTATCTAACTTAATTTCATTCAAGAATCCAACAGTAGATGAATTTTATTTAGAACTTATTGGTGAAAATGATCCAGAAAAAGATGATTACTACGTTATACTTGCAATGGATGGTGAAACATACGGACATCATGTTAAGGGATTAATAGAGAATTTTCTACAACCATTATTAATGAAAATCAAACAAGATCCTAATATAAAGTTAATAAAAATCAATGATATTTCTACAATTTTCCAAGAAAAGAAAAAGATTAGCCCCTTGCCAAGTTCATGGTCAACTAGTGAAGAAGATTTGCGAAAAGGTGTTCCTTTCCCACTATGGTCTGATCCAGAAAATAGAATTCACAATTTACAATTAACAGTAATGAATCATACCTTGTATTTAGTGGGTCTAGCTCAGAAATATCAGAATAATAATAATAACAATGAAAATTCTGAGGATATCAAAAGACGTTTCAAAAATGCTCGAGCTTGGTTAGATAAGGGATTACATAGTTGTCAATTGTGGTGGGCATCAGGAAAACCCTGGTATTCTTCTGAAATGATTCTCAAAGGATTAAATCAACTAATACTTGCTTCTTCAGAAGCTCTTAAAGTTATATTATGGAATAGTTCTGATGGTTATATAAAAGACGAAGCGTTGAAAATTTTCAATGAAATCTTTGAAGCTCAAAAAGAAATTTATCTTTCAGTTTAAGGGCAGTTATTTTTTCTCCTGTTTCCTTTTCTTCAAAGCATCTTTTGTTTTCCAAGAATGTTTTTTCCAATCCTTAAACATTTTATTGTAAACCTTAATTGTGTGATCAGCAATTATCGACCAATCATAAACATGTTTAAGTTTCTCAACAGCATTTGAAACTATACTTTTTCTTAATGAATCATCAGTCAATAATTCAATGATTGAATCAGCCATAGCGTCTGAATTATCAGCTGGAACTTTCATTCCTGTCCAACGATGATCTACAATTTCTGACAATCCACCTACATCTGAAACAATAATAGGTGTTTTTGTTGCCATTCCTTCTAATGCTACAATTCCAAATGGTTCATATGTTGAAGGTACAACAAGTATATCTGCAACATTGAAATATGGTAGAAAATCTTCTTCCGGTAAGTATCCTGTAAAGAGAACTTTTTCTTCTATTTTCAGTTCTCTTGCAATTCTCTCTAATTCATTTCGATGCCACCCTTCGCCTGCAACAACAAATTTGGTGTTAGGTAGTTTTTTGAGAACAGGTTTTACTGCACCTAGTAAGATATTGACACCCTTTTCAGGAACCAGTCTTCCAATATAAGCAATTATCTTCTCATTTTCTGCTGCATATTTTTTATGATGCTCTTTCTTTTCTTTTGTTGATAATTCTACTGAGAAATCATTATAACGAACCCCATTTGGAATAATCGTCATTTTATCATTGGGAAAAGTGAAAGAAAAATGACATAGTGATTGCATATATTGACTACAAACAATGTTATGCCATGCTTCTTGGATAAGCTGATTTTCTATCTGGTCAATCATATGTTGGCCATCATTAAACAAGCCATTTCTTCTACCTCTTTCTAAAGAATGTATAGTAACGAGTAGAGGTTTTCTAAACAGATGCTTTAAACCAATTGCTGCTGAAGCTACAAGCCAATCATGAGCATGAAGAATATCAATATTATATTTCTTTATGATTTCAATTGCTTTCCTTTCCATAAGGACATTCATATTCAAGTCCCATTGAAGAAATTCAGGGGCTGGGATTTCATAGGCATCAAAACGATGAACATGAACTCCATCAACTAATTCATAATCCTTAGCATCAGGAAAGCTACAAGTAACAATGTGAATTTCAAATCCCTTTTTAACCATCATCTTAGATAAGTCATAGACGTGTGCTGCAAGTCCACCTACTTTAAATGGTGGAAATTCCCAACTAAGCATTAGCACACTTAATGTCATTTGATAGCTTCCTTATGATTTTCTTTTTGTTGGATTATTCAATAGATTTTGATATTGTTCAAGAGATTTGATTGAATACTTCTTGTCAGTATAGGGTAAAACTTCTATGCTCTTAGATTCAATATTGTAATCTTTACTAATTGATTTTGAAAGTTTCTCAGAATTTGCAAAGATTAAATCT